>JAJPJZ010000316.1 GCA_021323935.1 Terriglobia bacterium
AGCAGGCTGCGCAGCATGTGCATCAACCATGTGCCGCGCCCGTAAACCACGGCGTCGTAGCCGTCAGGGAACTTCGATGAGCTGAGCCGCGAGCCGAACGTCACAGGGCCGGCCTCAAATGCCGCGTGGCCCTCCGGCGTCTTGCCCAACAGCACGGAACGGTAATGCTCCATGGCCAGGCGGAAGTCGGCAGGATTGTTCTGCTCCAGCATGGCCAGTGCGCAATAGTTCGCCAGCGCCTCCGTGAGCCACTGGTCGTGATAGCTCTTCCACCCGACTTCGTCTCCCCACCACTGATGCGCGGTTTCATGCGGCACCATGAGCTTCGAATAAAGCAGGCTTGCCCAATCGCTCAGGTGCGCGCGCGCCCGCTCTTCAGGAGTAAGAAAGGCAAAGCTCGAAAGAAAGATCAGCCCCGGCCAGCCCTGCCCGGCGTGCCCAGGCACCTGCGTCAGCCAAAGGGAGGAGTAAGGGTAGGGCCCGATTCGCGACGACAGCCACTCAATCGTGTGCGCCGCTTCCTGGGCGACTGTGGCGGCGTGAGCGGTGGGAGTCGGATCGAACGTAATTGGCGGCAGCGCCGGCGGATGCACCGAGACCGGCCGACCGCCATTTTCAGATATTGCGGGCTCCGTCGGCGTGGGGCGCGGAAAACTGCGCTCAACCGACCGCGAAGCGTACGCCGCGACCGCCACCTTTCCCGCCGATGCTGCTGACCGCGCATATTGCCCCAGGTTGAAGCCGGCCACCTGCATGGGCTGCTGCCCCACCCAGTGCGACACTTCCTCGCCGTCCTTCTGCGTTTCCGATTGCAGAGTTCCGGTGGCCACCAGCGTCCATCCCGGCGGGTAGCGAAATTCCATGTCAAAGCGCGCGAAACTTAAACCGCGGTTTGGAAACCACGTGCCGCGCGCGCCTACATAGAGCAAGCCGCCGCCGGCATCCGACAGCACCTCGCCGGAGTAGCGGAAGCGCAGTTGCAGGCGCTCGCCTGGGTTCGGCTGCCGCGGCAGGATCACGGCGATCACGTCATTGCCGCGCCGCTCACGCTGGCTGCCACGAATCGCAGGGTTCTGCAGGAATTCAATGGGCTGTTCGCCGCCGGGCGTAATCAGGCTGACGTCGTTGATCCGCAAGAAGTGCGAAAGGTCAAATAGAACCAGGCGTCCCGGCCGCGTGCCGGCGTCAGCCGTCACGATCGTATCGGCTTCAATGCGGGTCGGCGGTATAACGTGAGCGCGAATAACATATTCGGAAATGCGCATTGAGCCGCTGTCGGCGCCGTCAGGGTCGGCGCTCGCCGTGGTCGCGGCCGTGGCTTGAGAAGCATCGGGTGATTCAGTTGCCGTCCTGCGGCGGCGCGGCGTTCCGGGAACAAACGACGTCCATACGTCGAGGAATGCGCCATCGCGCACCTGCGTGCCTTGCGCTACCACCACGGGTTCGGCATTCATGGGGTCGAGGTAAACGTCGTAAGTGCCGTGCGACGTGCCGCTGACGCGTAGATGCAGGTACTGATCCTTATCTCGCGGCGCCAGGGACGACGCATCGGCGAAGCTGACCAGCAGGCGCATGGCGTCGTTTTCGGCAAGGTTGCGTCCGATGGGAGCAACGTGGGAGTAGAACTCCTGCTTTTCGGCGGGGTCTTCCACCTCCCGCAGCCCCGGCTTGAGCTCATTGAAAATGTCGCCGTCAAAGCGCAGGTACGCGCTGGTGAATTCATCAGAAAGAATGGCGGCTCCGGTAAACAGGCTGAGCGAGGCGCGCTCTTCGTCGGTGGGAGGCGAGATCAGCAGGTTGGCGTCGCCTTCAAAGAAGGCGCCGGTAATGCGGCCATCAACATCGCGGGTGAAGGCAATTTTGCCGTCATTGAACGTGATCTCAACCGACTTGCGGTCCAGCGACGCTTCGCGAATCCGGTAAACCCGCCCGGGATCGAGCTCGGCGGTAGCCAACTGTAGGTAAAGCTGCGTAACCGGCCCGGGCTGCGGCGAGGTTCCGGCAGGCGTGGTTTGCGCGCCGGCGAACTGGCCACTGAGCGCCGCAAAGGCGAATACTGCCATGGCGATTGCGCGAAGCATCTGGCAATAGAATGCCACGCCGCGACAGGTAACCAAAATAGAAGCCGAAAAACAGCTTGCGACGGAGAGCCGGTTCACGGCATCCTAGTAGCACACAGGCGGTATCCGCTGACCTGATGCGGAACTGCACTGGAGGATCCATGAGCGTCATCTCCGGCGATTTCCGCCACAAAACCACCATCGCCACAATCCAGGAAAAGAAGCTGCGGCGTGAGCCCATCACCTGCCTGACCGCCTACGATTACGCCAGCGCGCGCCTGGTCGATGAGACCGGGATTGACATGATCCTGGTGGGCGATTCGCTTGCCATGGTGGTGCTGGGCTATGAAACCACGCTTCCGGTAACGGTTGATGAAATGCTACACCACACCCGCGCCGTGCGCCGCGCCGCGACCCACGCGCTCGTCATCGCCGATATGCCCTACGCCAGTTACCACGTCAGCGAGCACGAAGCGGTGCGCAATGCGGCGCGCTTTCTGAAGGAAGCGGGCGCGGAGGCGGTAAAAATCGAGGGCGGGCAGAACCGCGCTGCGCTGGTGGAGCACCTGCGCGACGCTGAGATTCCCGTCATGGGGCACATCGGCCTGACGCCGCAATCCGTGCATCGAATGGGCGGCTTCAAAGTGCAGGGCAAGTCGCTCGAGGCCATTGACCGGCTCATGAACGATGCCGCCGCGCTCGAGGGCGCCGGCGCATTCGCCATTGTCCTGGAAGGCATTCCGCGCGAAGTTGCAGCCATGATTACGGCTTCAGTTTCGGTGCCAACCATCGGCATCGGCGCCGGGCCTGATTGCGACGGCCAGGTGCTGGTGCTGCACGATCTGCTGGGGCTGACGTTTTCGAAACCTGCCAAGTTCGTTCGCCAGTACGCCGACCTGCGCACGGCAATCTCAGGCGCGGTGCGGGCGTTCAAGGATGACGTGGAACACGGCGCCTATCCCGGCGAAGACGAGAGCTATCATCTTCCCGGCGACGTCGCCGAAGCGGTTGAAGCCAGTCTCCGCAGGCCGGCACGGTAGCGAAGCCGCAAATTACCGGCAGCAGCTCTGCTGCATCTGAATCAGCATGCGTTCAGTTCAGCCATTGACCACAAGTGTCCGCGCTGCGCTCTGGTTCACCCTGCTGATCGTGGCGCTGGCTGCGCCGGCCGGTACCATGCCATGGCCAGGCAAGAAGCAATCCCGGCCGGTTTTGGTGGCGCAGATCAGCGATACTCACCTGGGCCTGCGGCGCTCGGCCAAGACCAATGAGCCCATCGACACTCCCGCGCAGCTTTCACGCGTCGTCGAACTGGTGAACCAGCGCCATGCTGACGCCGTTATTGTTTCAGGAGATATTGGCGAGACCCCAGCCGCCTGGCAGCAGGCGCGCGAAATCCTGGCACGACTGAAAGCGCCGGTCTTCTACCTGCCCGGCAACCACGACGAAAATGGCCACAACCTCAGTCGCTACCGGGAAGCCTTCGGCCGCGATTACTACAAGTTTCGCGTCGGCGACGTTGAGTTTTTCGCGCTCGATTCGCAACTGCTCGGCAACTTTGAAAATTTCAGCGCGAACCCGCTGCCGCCCATGACGCAGGAGGCGGAAACCGCTTCTGCCGAGATGCTCTCCTGGCTGGAGCGCGAGGCCGGCGCCAAGGCCGGCAAGGACGTTCGCGTTCGCATCGCGGTGCAGCACGTTCCTTTTGCCCGCGGGCCTGCCGGGCAGGACCTGGCGCCCGACCCCAAGCCTTACTGGAGCGTGCCCGAACCCTATCGCTCACGCGAAATCGAATTGTTGCGGCGCTTGGGAGTTCACCACGTGCTGGAAGGGCACTGGCACTCCCAGCTTCTGTTCGAGGCTGATGGCTTTGCCCATCACATCGCGCCGGCAACAAGCTGGGCCACACGCGGGCCGCTCGGCTTCGCGCTGCACACCATCTCTGCCGATGGAGCGGTCGAAACCGAATTCGTGCCGCTGCAATAATCACCGCGTTGAACGAATGCCGCTGCCGCGCGCGGTGTTCGTTCGCATGCGCCGGACAATTACACTTTCCGTATGGAGCTGATTCGCGGAGCCGAGCAGATGCACGCCGCCGCTCTCCAGGCCCGCAGCCAGGGCCGGCGTATCGGGTTTGTGCCCACCATGGGCGCGCTGCACGAAGGCCATCTGTCGCTCATTCGCATCGCGCGTGCGCAATGCAATTGGGTCGCGGTATCCATCTTCGTCAACCCGCTGCAATTCGGCCCTAACGAAGACCTGGCACGCTACCCGCGGACGTTTGAGCGAGATTGCCGCCTCCTCGAAGCTGAAGGCGTGCAGGTGTTGTTCGCGCCTACGGTCGAAGAAATGTACCCGGCCGCCTCAAAGACCATTGTGGAGGTGCAGGAACTCAGCCAGCGATTGTGCGGCGCCTCGCGGCCGGGCCATTTTCGCGGCGTCACCACAGTGGTGGCGAAGCTGTTCAATATCGTCAGGCCTGAGGTCGCGGTGTTTGGCCAGAAGGACGCTGCCCAGGTCGCGGTCATTCGCCGCATGGTGGGCGATTTGAACTTTGACGTGCAGATTGCGGTCGGGCCGATTGTCCGCGATCGGGACGGCCTGGCCATGAGCTCGCGCAATCGGTATCTGGATGCCGCCGAGCGCAAGGCGGCGAGCGTCCTGTACCGCGCGCTGCTGCGGGCGCAGCAAATGGCTGACCGTGGAGAGCGGTCCGCGGCCGTGCTCGTCGAAGCCGCGCGCAGCGTGGTGGCCGAAGAGCCAAGCGCCCGCCTGGACTACATTGAGGCCGTGAATCCCGAAACCCTCGAACCGGTTCACGATGTCACTGGAGGCACGTTGCTCGCCATCGCCGCCTATTTTGGCGCCACCCGCCTCATTGACAATGTCCTGCTGTTCGCAGGCAACAGCCGCGCGGGAGCGGGATAATTGCAGGGTTACCATTTCGCGCGCGACCTCCCGCTTCGGATTCGCATCTGAGGTAACGAGGGCTTCCCGTCCAATATGGCTGCTGAATCTGTAAACCGGACAATTCGCATCGTCATTGCCGATGATCACCTGGTCTTGCGGGAGTCATTGGTTTCGTTGCTGAAGCAGCAGCCGGATTTCGAGGTGGTGGGCGCTGTCGGCAGCGGATCTGAAGCGCTGCGCATGGTGCAGATGCGCGAGCCTGACGTGCTGGTGCTCGACCTGTTTATGCCCGGCGGCGGCGGCTTCGACGTGCTGCGAACCCTTGACCGCAACCGCGCCCGCGTAGCTTCGGTGGTGCTCACCGGCTCTGAGAGCCAGGGTGACTATGTGCAGACGGTCCGCCTCGGCGCCCGCGGCCTGGTGCTGAAAAGCGACGGGCCGGAGAAGCTTTACTCCGCCATCCGCACCGTCGCCAACGGTGAGCTGGCATTTTCCGATGACATCGCGCGTGATGTCGTCAAGGCCATGGCCGGCGACGTGCGCGGCGAGCACACATCGCTCGAGCGGCTTTCAGAGCGTGAGCGCCAAATCGCCGCTTTGGTCGCACGCGGCCTCAAGAACAAAGACATTGCGCGCGAACTCCAGATCAGTGAAAACACCGTCAAGCGCCATCTGCAGAGCATCTTTTCAAAAACCGGCACACACGACCGGCTGGAGCTCGCCGTGATCGCGTTGAGTGAATTCAGCCGCGCCGCCTAGGTATTCGCCGCAGCTCTCGCCTTCGCCTGTTCCACACTGCCTGCCGTTACAATAAGTTTCCTCGTCCCGGGAATTCTGGATACGGAACAATATGCCCCAACCCAAGCCGTTTCGCGCTCCCCTTGCTTACGAAAACAAGCAGTTCCTCGACGCACCTGAAGGCCGCATCCTGCGCATACTTTCCGAGTATGCCGAGCCGCTGGCGCGGTTCCGGCGCGAGGGCGTGCAGGACACCGTGGTTTTTTTCGGGTCGGCGCGATTCGCCAGCCTTTCGCAGGCTGAGAACCAGCTTCAGATCCTGGAAAAGCCTGCGTCCATTGCGCCGGCGCCCGCCGGTGAGCAGCCGGCAAAACCGGAGGGGGCGCGCCGAGGCGTGTCCGACGATCTGCAGCTTAAGCGCGCGCAGGCCGCAGTCAAGATGGCGCGCTACTACGAAGACGCCCGCCGCATGGCTTTTTTGCTGACGGAGTGGGCCAGCCGCCTGCCTTCCAAGCGGCAACGCTTTGTGGTCACCACCGGCGGCGGCCCGGGAATCATGGAAGCGGCGAACCTGGGCGCACACGAAGCCGGCGGCAAGACCATCGGCCTGAACATCCGCCTGCCTTACGAGCAGATGCCCAATCCCTACATCACGCCCTCGCTCAACTTCGAGTTCCACTACTTCTTCATGCGGAAGTATTGGTTCGCTTACCTGGCCAAGGCACTGGTAATTTTTCCCGGCGGGTTCGGCACGCTCGATGAGCTGTTTGAAATCCTGACGCTGGCGCAGACGGAGAAGCTGGCAAAAAAAATCCTGGTTGTCATCTATGGGAGCGAATACTGGAACCGCGTGCTGAACCTCGATGCGCTGGTGGAAGCGGGAACCATCTCGCCAAAAGACCGCAACCTGTTCCAGATGTGCGACAACCCCGATGACGCGTTCGAATACCTGAAATCAGGCCTTACGCGCTACCACCTGGGGCAGCAGCCGCGCGCCAAGGTGCCCGACATCGCTAAGACCAGGAGCTGAGTGCTCGGAGCGTGGTAATGCCGGCCGGCGCTTCTCTGTGCCTGAGTTGCCTTGGAAGTACTTACGCGAAAATACAAAGCTGCGAGATCGCCAAAAAATTCAGCGACCCCGCAGCTCAGCAACTCCGAAAAATTACCGCCCGTTGTACCCGCGCTGGTAGCCGGACAGATAACCCTGGCGATACTGCGTCCGGTACTGGCTCTTATCGCCCCAGGTCGAACTGTAGCCGTGGTCGCCATCGCTGTAATAGCCGTGCGCCGTGGGGCGGAAGCTATGGCCGTTGTTGCGGTCGCCCAGTCCCTGCGAATAGCCGTCCTGGTAGCCGATCTGGAAGGGCTGATTGCCCATCGGGCCGGGAGCGGGGCGTCCCCAGCCTGCGCTCGGAACCGGCTCGCGGCGATAAGCAGCGCC
>JAJPJZ010000375.1 GCA_021323935.1 Terriglobia bacterium
CAGGGCTCGAGCTTCTGGAGGCGACTCAGGATGAAAAAGAGCGGCAGAAAAAAGGCAAAGCCAAAGCCGGCCGCGGCGAATAGGGAAGCTGTTCTGGCGGCGCTGGAGAAAGAATCGGAGCGCGCGCAATTGGAGCAGATCAGGCGATTGCTCGCGCTGCCCATGAACAAACGCACGCATTTCCTGCGCGTCCGCCTGCCCAACGGCGGCTCAGCGTTGTAGCTCGCCACCCCCGCCTCGCGCTGCAGTCCCAACTCGAATGTTGGCAAATCCCTCGCCGTGCTTTAAATTTCTCCCGCTATGAAAATCCGCTTCTTGCATGCGCTTTCCGCATCGTCTGTGGTTTTGCTCTTCTGCATGGCGGCTCACGCTCAGTTCACGATTGAGCAGGTCATGACGTATCCGTTTCCTTCGAACCTGACGGCATCTGCCACCGGCGAGCGCGTCGCCTGGGCGGTGAACTTCAAAGGCATACGCAACGTGTGGATCGCTGATGGCCCCAGCTTCCGCGCGCAGCAGGTGACGCATTATGCCGCTGATGACGGCGGCGAAATTGACAGCGTGCGCCTGACGCCTGACGGCAAGACGGTGCTGTATTCGCGCGGCAGCGAAACCAACCAGCAGGGCGAGGTGGCGGACCCGACCAGCAACATCAATCGGCCGCTGCAGCAAGTGTGGGCCGTGACCGTCGGCGTCGATTCTGAGCCTCGCCTGCTCGGCGAAATGGGCTGCGGCCAGGAAGATTGCGAAGACATTGAAATCTCGCCTGACGGCCAGTTCGCGGTGTGGTCAGCACGCCGGCAGATTTGGATCGCGCCCATCGCCGGCGGCACCGGAGAGCCTTCCAGCGCGCCTTCAGGCGACATGCGCGGCGGTAGGATGGCCGCGGCGGCAGGGCCGGCGAAATCCATCGGCTACGTGCGCGGCGATAACGAAAGCCCCAAGTGGTCGCCTGACAGCAAAATGATTGCATTCGTGAGCCGGCGCGGCGATCACAGCTTTATCGGCATCTACGATCGCGCCGAGGACACGATTCGCTGGATCGCGCCGACGTTCGACCGCGATGCCATGCCGCGCTGGTCGCCTGATGGCACGATGGTCGCGTTTATCCGCCATGCGGGCGCGGAGATGAAGATGCCGATGATCCCGCTGCGGCCGGATCCGTGGAGCATCTGGATTGGCAATCCGCAAACCGGCGAAGCGCACAGGATCTGGCAGAGCGGAACCGAGATGAACGATTCGCTGCCGCGCACCGAGAATGAATCGTTCTATTTCGCCGCCGGCAATCGGCTGGTGTTTGGGTACGAACCCGAGGGCTGGAACCATCTTTACACGATCTCCACGGGCGGCGGCCAGCCGATGCTGCTCACGCCCGGGCAATTCGATATTGAAGATGTAAGCCTTACGCCCGACCGCCAGACCGTGATCTACACCTCGAACGAAGCCTCGATGGACCCGGTTGACGTTGATCGCCGCCACATCTGGGCGGTGCCCGCGGCGGGCGGCCAGCGGCAGCGCGCCATCACTCGCGGTGAGCCTTCAGAGTGGGCGCCGGTTGCGACCGGCGACGGCAAGTTCCTGGTTTGCCTGGGCTCAACCGGAACCACGCCGGGCATGGCTTACTACCTGAGCGGCAACATGGCGCAGGGCGGCATGCAGCGCAACGTCATCGCCGGCGACTCGCTGCCGCGCGAATTCCCTTCAGCGCAGCTCGTGAACCCGAAGCAGGTCATCTTCAAGGCTGAAGACGGGGTCACCATCCACGGCCAGCTCTTCGTGCCAAAGAATGCCGCCGGCCGCCGCCCGGCAATCCTGTTCATGCACGGCGGCTCCAAGCGCCAGATGCTGCTCGCCTTCCACTACATGAACTATTACAGCAACGCGTATGCCATGAATGAGTACCTGGCGAGCAAAGGCTACGTGGTGCTTTCCGTCAACTACCGCACCGGCATCATGTATGGGCGGGCCTTCAGCGATCCGCCGGATGGGGGCTGGCGCGGCGCTTCCGAATACAAAGACATTGTGGCGGCAGGCAGGTATCTGCAATCGCTGCCGAATGTGGACCCGGAAAAAGTTGGCTTGTGGGGCGGCTCCTACGGCGGCTTCCTGACGGCGATGGGCCTGGCGCACAACTCCGACATATTCAAGGCGGGCGTTGACCTGCACGGCGTACACGACTGGTCGGTGCGGCAGAACCGCATCGGCAGCGGCAACGACGCGCCCGACGAAAAGGAAGCTATTGAGCTCGCGTACAAATCGTCACCCAACTACGCCATTTCAACCTGGCGCTCGCCGGTGCTGCTGATCCAGGGTGACGACGATCGCAACGTGCAGTTCAGCCAGAGCGTTGACCTGGCGCAGCGGTTGAAGGCGCAGGGCGTGCCCTTCGAGCAGATCGTGTATCCCGATGAGATCCACGATTTCCTGCTGTGGCGCGACTGGGTGCACGCCTATGACGCGGGCGAAAAGTTTTTTGATCGCGTGCTGGTGCAGGGCGAAAAACTCGCGCCGGCGAAATAGCGGGCGGCGCGCTCGTTTGCATGCAGGAGTGGCGGTCGGAATTTCTGCGACTTTTACGCGCGGCGTGAGTCACAATAGGGCAGAGGGCACCAACCCACATGCTGATTCGCAAAGCGCCTGATATTGCGTCGTCTGAAATTACGCCGCACTCGCTTTACCTGAACCGCCGCCGCTTCCTGCAGGGCGCGGCCGCAGGCGCGGCCATGCTGGCCATGCCGAGCATCGGCTCCAGGCTGCTGGCCGATACTCCGCAAAAATTGCAATTCAGCAAGTGGCCTGGCTCGACCAGCGAAAAGCAGACGCCCTTCAACGACATCACGCACTACAACAACTTCTACGAGTTCTCAACCGACAAGAACGGGCCGGCAACGCTGGCGCAGAATTTCCGCACGCGGCCGTGGACCGTAAAAGTCGAAGGCCTGGTCAACAAGCCGAAGACGTTCGACATCGATGACATCCTGAAGCAGAATCCGCTGGAAGAGCGCATCTACCGGCATCGCTGCGTCGAAGCCTGGAGCATGGTCATTCCATGGGTGGGCTTTCCGCTGGCCAACTTTCTGAAGCAGGTTGAGCCGAACTCGAAGGCGAAGTTTGTTGAGTTCACCACGTTGTGGGACCCGAAGCAGATGCCGGGGGAAAACAGCAGCGTGCTGGACTGGCCCTACGTGGAAGGCTTGCGGCTGGATGAAGCCATGAATCCGCTGGCCATCCTGGCGGTCGGATTGTATGGGCAGGCGCTGCCCAACCAGGATGGCGCGCCGATTCGCCTGGTGGTTCCGTGGAAATACGGGTTCAAGAGCATCAAGAGCATCGTGAAGATCAAGCTGGTGGATAAGCAGCCGGTCAACACCTGGTATCGCAGCGCGCCCGGGGAATATGGTTTTTATTCCAACGTCAACCCTAATCGCGACCATCCGCGCTGGAGCCAAAAGACCGAGCGGCGGCTCGACGGCGCAGGCTTTTTGGGCAGCGGCCACCGCATTCCCACGCAGATGTTCAACGGCTACGGCGACCAGGTGGCATCGATGTATTCAGGGATGGACTTGATCAAGAATTACTGAGGCGGGCGGGGCGGCCGAACAAGCTGGGCGGGCCGGGCGAGACGGCCGGCCCTACACAACCGACCACACACAAGAAAACCCGGCCCCATATCACACATTCATATAACGACCCTTAATCCACCGAACTCACGGTGTCGGCTGGGGCCAGCACCGCGTCGCAGCCCGAGGCGGTGCAGGTTATGGTTGCGCGGCGGATCAGCCTGGTGGGGCTCTGGTCGGGAAATTCGGCGTGGAAGGGCGCGGCCTGCAGCTTGGGTCCGATGTTTTTCAGCGCATCGTCTCCGGAAATGAACTTTACTTCATCAGCCTTATCAGGTGCTGAGAAGGCCAGCAGGTAATCGGCGGTGCCGCCGGGCGCGAGCTTGCCCAGATGCACGGTGCGTTCTGCGCGCAGCTTAGGCTCGGCGGCCTTCACCATGGAATCAACCTTGGCCTCGCCCACCAGAGCAGCCAGGCGCGGCCGGGTTTCAGGCAGGGCACGTGGCGCGGCCAGCGAGAGCGCATACATTTCGGCGGCATCGTTCTTGCGGCCGAGCTTTTCGTAGAGCTGGCCGAGGTGGTCGGCCATGGTGGTGTCCTGCTGCAGGCTCCAGCCGGCGTGCAGGTATTTTTCAGCCTGCGGATATTTGCCGTCCTGGAAGTAGATCCAGCCTACGGTGTCCCAGGTGGCGCCGAGCAGCGTTACCAAACCCATCTGCCGCAACTCAACACTGGCGAGCGTGGTGTTGCGCAGCTCGCTTGAAATCTGCTCGACGGCGGAATCGGCATATTGCAGCGCGCGATCAAGGTGCTTTTTCTGCTCACACAGAATGTAGGCCACGTTGTTCCAGGTGGTGGGATTGGGCGACTGCTGCACGGCTTTATCGAGCGCAGCCAGGCCTTCATCGTCTTTGCCGACGTTGAGGTACACCTGGCCGAGCGTGGACTGCAGATTGGGATCGTTGGGGTCGCGCGAAACTGCCGCCTGCACTTCAGGCAGGGCATCGTTCCAGCGCTTCTCTTCGACCAGCAACGCGCCCAGCAGCGAGTGCGAAGCTTTATCGAGCGGGTTGACGTCGAGCTGCTTGCGGTAAGCAGCCTCAGCCTCTTTGCGCTTGCCTTCCAGTTGCAGTGCGCGGCCCAGGTTGTTGTAGCTGTACTCGTCGTAGGGATTGATCGCAATCTGCTTGTTGAACGCGGTGATGGCGTCGTCGAACTTCTGCATGCCCAGGTACGCCAGGCCCAGGTTGTTCCACGCCCACTTGTGCTTCGGATCTTTTTGCACGGCGCTCTTGAGCAGGTCGGCAGCCATCTTGTAATTGCTTTGGCGAAGCGCGTTGGTGCCGGCAGCGTTCAGATCGTCGGCAGTAAGGTCGCTTGCGACGGCGGGTGATTCGGCGTTGGGGCGCTCGAGCGCCGCGACCTGTTCCTGATCGCCGTTGATGGCGCGATGGAAGGCGGCGTAGCTGGGAAGGTCGCTTGAGGGAACTTCCGTCTTCTTGACGTGCAGCTCGCGATGCGCCGTGAGCACCGTGCCGTCGAGCTTGTAGGCGGCGTGATATTCGGCGTAGTCGCGCACCAGGTCAACCGGGATGGGAGCGTGCACGGTCGAGCCGGCGGGGAACTCGAGCCGAAGATCGACAATCTGATCTTCGGCGTTGTTGAGCTTCACGGGCTTCTCGGGATGCGAATCATCCTGGTCGGGCAGCTCGAAGCGCGGCGAGGGCAGCGCAACCTCGGTGTTCTTCTTCGCCCATTCGTAGTAATTCTGGCGAACGGTGCGGAACGAGAGGGAGAACGGGACGTCCGGATTGCTGGGGTCGCTGACCTTGGTGTCGGTGGCGCTGCCGCCGAAGCCGACGGCGTTGGCGAGTGCGTTCATCAAGTCAGGCCAGCGGGGTTCGGGCACCTGGCGGAAAGCCATGCGCAGCGCCAGTTCCGAGTCGCCGCGCGTGGTCAGCTCAACGCGCGCATCGAGCGCGCCAATGGCGTTCACGCTGGCGCGGATCGTGGTCTTCTCATACATCTGGAAGGGAGTGGCAGCAGGCGTACGGACGATGGCAGGTTTCTCGCCGACCAGCAGCGCCTGCTTATCGCGAATGCTGGCGGCCAGAAACGCGAACGGCGCGACTTCGGTTGTGCTGTCGAGCCACACCTGCTTGCCGTCGATTTGCGCCGCGGTAATGAGATGGTCGAACTGCGCGGGCGACGGAACGTCAGGATCAAGCTTGCGGGCGTGGTGAATCAGAACCGGGTTTGACTGGATGCCGGCGACCTGCAGCATGGATTGCAGCAGGGTGTGCTTGTCTTTGCAATCGCCATACTGGTTGGCGAAGACGTCAGCGGCGGCATGCGGCTGGAAGCGGCCGATGCCGAGCGAAAGGCTTACGTACCGCACGTTGCGGGCGACGTAGGAATAGAGGGCACGGGCTTTGTCTTCGTCGGTCTTGGCGTTCGCGGTCAGCTCAGCAACTTTTTTGCGCATGGCATCATTGGGCTGCACGCGATCGTGTTGCAGCGCGGAATACCAGCGGCCAATTTCGTCCCACGATTGGAACGTGCTCAACTGCACGTCAGGGAAGTCGCTCTTATCGTCGTCTTTCTTTTCCTTCTGCTTCTTGGCAAGTTGCTCGGCTGACTGGCTGGGCTCGCGATGCGAGCTCTTCCAGGTGTAGAGTTTGCGTCCCTGCTGCTCGGTAATCTGCGGCTGAATGGTGGTGCTCTTAACCTTGAGGCTTTTGCCGTCGGGCACGGATATCTGCAGCGTCTCGTTGAGCACCACGCCTTCCTTCTGGAAGTTGTGCTCGGCCCAAAACTGGCCCGCAACCAGCGGTTTGACGGTGCGAACGAGCAGGTCATATTCCAGCGTGTCGCCGGGGCGAAGCGCGGCCACGGAGATGTGCTTCTCGCGATAGTCGCTGAACATCGGCGCGACGCGCTCAACTGCCGAAGAGAGGTCCTGGACGTCATCGAGCGAGGTATCGACCTGCTGGCCTGAGGCCTTGAAGACCCGGACCTTCTTAATTTCGACCTGGTCGATGTCGCGGTTGTAGCCCACGACAAGCTGGCCAAACTGCTGCAGGCCGGCATCGCTCTGCACGCGAACGCGCACGTGCGACTCGCGTTCCGACGTTCCATCGGCGTTGAAGGAGTAACTGTTATCGAGCTGCTCCACGACCCATGCTTCCTGGCTGTAGTCAGGCGTAGTGGAGGCGTTAGCAGCGGCGTTCGTAACCGCCGCCGCGCCGCCCGATTGAGCCGGGGCAGCGGAGCAGGCGAGCGCAGCGAGCAGGATGGCGACAACTTTAATTGCGTTTTTCGGATGAAATACTTCAATCATGTGGGGAACCGGGTTCTTCCATATAATACGAAATCAACGCCTCAAAGCTGCGTCCAATCATGGCCATGCGAATACGCTGGAGCAAAATTGCCGTCTTTGCGCTATGCACCGCGCCGTTTGCGTGGATTGTGTGGCGCGCGTTCGCGCAACAGCTTGGCGCCGATCCAGTCAATGAGATCACGCACTTTACCGGCGACTGGACCATCAGGTTTCTGCTCATCACGCTGGCCATCACGCCGGTACGACGGCTGACCCGGCAATACCAGCTCATCCAGTTCCGGCGCATGGTAGGGCTGTTCGCGTTCTTCTATGGCTGCCTGCATTTTTTGACTTGGGTGGTGCTTGACAAAGTGCTGGCGTTGCAGGCGCTCGGCGATTTGCACTTCGGTTCGCTGATGCAGCAGATGGGCCTCGATATCGCGAAGCGGCGATACATCACGGTGGGCATGATCGGGCTTGGACTGATGGTGCCGCTGGCGATTACCTCAACCAGAGGCTGGATTCGGCGGCTGGGCAAGCGCTGGCAGAAGCTGCACCGGCTGATCTATTTTTCTGCCATTGCCGGCGTCATTCACTACTTCTGGCTGGTGAAGGCTGATACTTCGCTGCCGCGCCTGTATGCGCTCATCGTGGCAGGGCTGCTCGGGATCCGCATTGTCTATTGGGTGCAGCAGCGCAATCGAAAGCAGCGCGCTTCGGCGCCGGCGGCCGGCGCGGCCTAGCGGGCCCGCGCCTTGTATAAAATCCGGCCGGCATTTCAGTTGGAGTGCAGCGCGAACTGCTGCACTTGCGGCGCGCGCGGAGCGCGGGCCTGACCGCAGTATGGGCAGAACTTGAACGAACCGGCGAGCGCGCGCTGGCAGGCCGCGCAAACCAGGCGCAACTCATGCGCCATCGGGATGACCCGCAGCAGCTCTTCGACCGTGGTGATGCCGGCATCGACGAAAGCCATGGCCTGCTCGAACATGGTCTTCATGCCCTCGGCTGCCGCCACGGTTCGCAGCTCATCATTGCTCGCCTGGAAATTCACCGCATCGCGAATGGCGTGAGTAAATTGCAGCAGCTCGTAGATGCCGATGCGGCCTTTGTAGCCGGTGCCGCCGCATTGGTCGCAGCCGGCAGCCTTCCAAAGCCATTCGAGCTCGCTGGCGGCTGCGGGCGCGGCGCCGCGCGCCAGCGTGGCACCCAGGCGGCGATAATCGTCGCTGACCGCGCACTTCACGCGACATGGGCAAAGCCTGCGTACCAGCCGCTGGCCGACGACGGCCGAAACGCTGTGCGATAGGAGAAAGCGCGAGATGTTCAGGTCGAGCAGGCGACCGATAGCGCCGAAACTATCGTTGGTGTGCAGCGTGGCCAGTACAAGGTGGCCGGTTTGCGCCGCCTGGACCGCGATTTCAGCCGTTTCCTGGTCGCGAATCTCACCAATCAGGATGACGTTGGGGTCCTGCCGCAGGATGGACCGCAGCGCGCTGGCGAAGGTGCGCCCGGCGCGAACGTTGACCTGCACTTGCGTGATTCCTTCAATCACGTACTCCACCGGGTCTTCGACGGTGGTGATGTTCAGGTTGCGCTGGCGCAGCATCTTCAGCGAGGCATAAAGCGTGGTCGTCTTGCCCGAGCCGGTAGGCCCCGTGACCAGGATCAGCCCCTGCGGCTGGTGGAGAAGATCGGTAAGGCTCGACGCAACCGCGGCAGGCATGCCGAGATCGCGCAGTTCGGCCGAAGGGCCGCCGGCATTGAGGATTCGAATGACAACTTTTTCGCCGTGCTGCGTCGGCAGGGTCGAAACCCGCATGTCGAACGATTTTTCGCCGAGCCTGACCAGGAAGCTGCCGTCCTGGGGCACGCGCTTTTCAGAGATATCGAGGTCGGCGAGGATCTTAATGCGCGAAACCACGGCGTGGCGGAAGCTGGCGGGAGTTTCAGCCAGGTCGTGCAATACGCCATCGATGCGCACGCGCACCTCGGTGCCGTGCGGTTCCTGCTCGAAGTGAATGTCGCTGGCGCCGCGGGTGATGGCGGCGGAGAGAATGCCGGAAACCAGGCGCACCGCGGGCGAATCGTCGGTCTGCGGTTCGGCGGGAGCCTCAGGCTCGCTGTCTTCGCGGCGGCGGCTGGGCGTGGTGACCAGCTCGGGCGTTGAAGTGCCGCTGAGCTGGCTCAACATCAGGCCAATCGGGTCGCGCACCGGCTCAGGGTTGGCGCCGGGCTTGTCCTGGTCGTAATGAAGGGCGACCGCCTTGTCGAGTTCCTGCTTGAAGCCGAAAAACGGCTGCAGGTGCATGCCGGCGGCGAAGCGAACTTCGTCGAGGGCGAGCAGGTTCTGGGGCTCGGCCATGATCACGATGAGGCGCTTGCCTTCCAGGCGAACGGGCAGCACGTGGTTGCGGCGGGCGAGCTCAACCGGAATGAGCGCCAGGGCGTCAGGATCGACCTGCGCCTGGAGCGGATCCATGTAGCGGACTCCGGTCATCTGTTCGAGAGCGGACACCAGGTCAGCCTTGCTGACCATGCTGTTGCACAACAGAACTTCGCCCAGGCGGCCGGCGCCGTTTTTGTGCGCCTGCATGGCAGCATCAAGTTTTGCCGGGGAGATGCTGCGCTTTTCAAGCAGGAGTTCACCAAGTTTGCGTTTTGCCATACCCACAGAGTGCCGCGAGCGACGGCATTTAAGAATGCAGCCAGGGAAATGGCAAGTTACTGCCGGCAGGCGAAATTCCCGCTTTGGAAGCCGAGTTCTGAACTGGTGCGGGGCGGGCGCGAATCAGCTTTGCGAGTCGGAGATCAAGGCGATCTGCCGGTGGTGCGCCTCGAGGCGGCGGTCCTGCTCGAAGGCGGCTGCGGGCTGCGGAGTGCCGCAGTGCGGGCAGTAGCGATAGGCGGGCGTGACGACGATGCCGCAGCCACGGCAGGCGGATTGCTGCTCGCGGTGCATCGGGATGGTGCGCAGCAGTTCGTCGAGCGAGGTGACGCCTTCGCGCACCAGGTGCAAGGTCTGCTGGAACATGGTCTGCAGGCCTTCGGCGCGAGCAATATCGCGCAGCTCGTCTTCCGTGCTGCCGCGCATCACTGCGTTGCGCACGGCGGGAGTGAACTTCAGCAGCTCATAGACGCCGATGCGGTCCTTGTATCCCGTCCACGAGCACCACTCGCAGCCGCCGGCCTCCCACATCATGTTGTGCTCATCGCCGGGCACCTGCAGGGCAGCGGCGATTTCAGGGTAGTAACGTGAGGCGGGCACGTAGCGCCTGCACGTACACAGCTTCCGCACCAGGCGCTGAGCCAGCATAGCGCTGGCGCTTTGCGCCACCAGGAAGCGCGACATCCCGAGATCGAACAGCCGCGAGATGCTGCCGAAGCTGTCGCTGGTGTGCAGGGTCGAGAGCACCAGATGGCCGGTTTGCGCCGCCTGCAGCGCGATTTCGGCGGTTTCCTGGTCGCGGATTTCGCCAATCAGGATGACGTTAGGGTCCTGCCGCAAAATTGATCGCAGGCAGCCGGCGAAGGTGCGGCCGGCCTTGGTGTTCACCTGCACCTGTGTGATCCCTTCGAGCACGTACTCGATGGGGTCTTCAACGGTCGTGATGTTGAGCTGGCGTTCGCGCAACATGCGCAGCGAGGCGTAAAGCGTGGTGCTCTTGCCCGACCCGGTGGGGCCTGCGACCAGCACCATGCCTTGCGGATGGTGAAGGATCGATTCAAAATCGCCGGCGAGTTCGGGCGACATGCCCAGCTCGCACAACTCGGCAGAGGGGCCGCTGGCCTTCAACAGGCGGATGACGACTTTTTCGCCGTGCTGCGTCGGCAGGGTGGAGACGCGAAGATCAAAAGTGTCGCGGCCCAGGCGCACCAGGAAGCTGCCATCCTGCGGGAGGCGGCGCTCGGAAATATCCAGATCGGCGAGGATCTTGATGCGGGAGACTACCGCCGTCTTGTAGCCGGCGGGCAGGTCGGTCAACTGGCGCAGAACGCCATCGACGCGAATGCGCACGCGGGTGCAATCCATTTCCTGCTCAAAGTGAATGTCGCTGGCGCGCTTTGCCGCAGCCGCAGCAATCACGGCAGAAACCAGGCGCACGGCGGGCGTGTGCTCGGACTGCAGCTCGATGGTGGCTTCGCGGTCGATGCGGTGCCGCCGCGTCTTCGCGCCCAGAAAATCCAGCGACACTTCCGGGCCGAGCGCCGAAAGAACATTGCTGAGAGGATCGCTCTCAGCCATCGCGATTCCGTAGTAGCGGGCAATGCCGCGCTTCAACTCACCGGAAAATCCGAACCGCGGCTCCAGGTTCATGCCGGCCACGAAGCGAAGCTCATCGAGCGCCGCCAGGTTCTGCGGCTCAGACATGATGATGGTCAGCCTCTTGTCTGAGATCCTTACCGGCAGCGCGCAATGCTTTTCGGCGATGCTTTGCGGTACCAGCGCGAGAGCGTCAGGTTCCGGGTTGACGCAGAAGCAATCGAGGTAGGGAACGCCGGTCAGCTCTTCCAGGGTAGCGGCGAGCGAAGCTTTATCGACAATGTTGCGGCGAAGCAATTCCTCGCCCAGCCGCAGTTCTTTGCGCTGCTGCGCGATGGCCTGCTCCAGGTCCGCTGGATGCACCAGTTTTTTGTGGAGCAGGAGCTCGCCTAGCTTGCGTCGTGCCATTTAAGTTTCCGGGAATCGCTTTAGTTTGTGGCGGAAAGCGGCTTTTTACAATGTGCGCCTTAGGCCGCGAGGTTACCGGCGGCACTGGGAGTAATGCCCGCGCGTGATGCTTTGGAACGCTAAAGAACGAGGCACGCAGCGAGCGAGGTGCTTAGATGAGAAACTTCAAGTCGCCCTCACGAAAGGCGCGAAAGCTGCTGATTGCAGGCGGCTTAGTGGCCCGCCGCCATGCCGCCGCCGGCCCGCTTGCGCGGCGGCTTCATGAGGAAAACCAGGGGCAGCATTGCCAGAAACAGCCCGCCCAGGGTCTTGAAAACGTCAAGGAACGACAGCATGGATGCCTGGCGTTGCACCATGCCTGAAATGACGCCATAAGCCTGCTGCTGAGCAACGGCGGGCGGCGAGCCCTGGCGCATGAACATGGCGGTTGCGCCGGCCAGCGCCTGCCGCGCCTGCGGGCTGTATTGCGTAATGTGCGCGCCCAGGATGTTCACGTGGACCTGCTGGTGGCGCGCAATCATGGTGGTGACGGCGGCAATCCCGATGCTGGCGCCGATGTTGCGCATCAGGTTAAAAATGCTGGTGGCGTTGCCCATTTTTTCATTGGGAATGGGATCGTTGGTCACGGTCGTGAGCGGCACAAACAGCAGGCCCATGGCCGTGCCCTGCAGCAATTGCGGCCAGAAAATATCCCAGTAGCCAATCTGCAAATTCAATGCGCCCAGCCAGAACAAGCTGATTGCCGCCGTGACGATGCCGATGGCCAGCAGCTTGCGCGGCTCGAATTTGCCCATCAGGACGCCGACAATCGGCATGAACAAGAATGATCCCAGGCCGCGCGGCAGCATGGCCAGGCCGGCCTGCAGCGACGGATACCCCAGCAGCGTCTGCAGAAAAATGGGGATGAGCACGGTCGAGCCGTACAGCACGAAGCCGAGCACGGTCATCATGAAGACACCGGTGGCGTAGGTGCGAACGCGCAACACTCGCAGATCGACAATGGGGTGGCGCGTGCTGAGTTCGCGAATTACGAACAGCATCAAGCCGCCGGCAGCGAGCACCGAAGCTGCCACCACCCAGTGAGCAGCGAACCAATCCGCCTCCTGGCCTTTATCAAGCACGATCTGCAGCGCGCCCATGCCCAGCGCCAGCAGGCCGATTCCGTAGTAATCAACCCGGCCGGTCGTGCGGCGGATGTAGGGCGGATCGTGGATGAACATGTTGATCATCAGCGTGGCGGCGATGCCGACCGGCAGGTTGATGTAAAAAACCCAGCGCCAGCTATAGCTGTCGGTGATCCAGCCGCCGAGCACCGGGCCGAGCATGGGCGCGACCACGATACCGAGCGCCCAGAACGCCATCGCCTTTCCACGCTTTTCCGGCGGGAAAGATTCCATCAGGATGGCTTGCGAAAGCGGCTGCAACCCGCCGCCGGTGGCGCCTTGAATCACGCGAA
>JAJPJZ010000094.1 GCA_021323935.1 Terriglobia bacterium
CCGACATCGCCGCTTCCGCGCCCGCAGCGACGGGCGAAGCCCTGGGCAGGATCGAAGAAGACGCGCGCCCGCGCTATCGCCAGGCGGCACGCGCTGTGATCCAGGAACTGGCTTCAGGCGAGCCTGCAATCCGCGAAGCGTTGCGGCTGCTGCTGCTCCACGTTGATGGCGAAATGGCTGAGTTGCAGGCGCTCATCGCAGCCATGCTTGCAGCTCGCGATCAATGGACGCGCTATCTGCCCGCGACGCACGATACTGCTGAGCTGCGCCGGCGGCTTAACTGCGCGCTGCGCAACCTCACGCTGCGTGCGCTCGGCGAGGCACGCCAAAACGTTCCCGAGCGCCACGCCAAACAGCTCATTGATCTGGCCCGCTTTGCCGGGCGCAACGGATCAGACAGGTACCCGGAGGTGACGTCGTGCGCCCAGTTGCGCGCACTGCCGGAAGCTTCGGCCGAAGCTCTGCCGCAATGGCGCGCGCTGCGAATTCTGCTGCTCACGAAAAGTGGCGACTGGCGCAGCTCAATCACGGTGAGCATCGGCTTCCCGCCGCAGCATCGCAGCGAAAAAGCCGCGTTTGCGCAGTTGCTTGATGACCTGCGACACGATAGCGCAGCCGAGCGCCTGCAGTCGGCGCTTGTGGCGCTCGATGACTTGCCGCCGCTCGAATTCGACGAGGGTCAATGGAAAATTGCCGACGCGCTGTTTCGCGTTTTGCCGGCTGCGGTGCGGCACTTGCAGCAAGTCTTCGCCGATCAGGGCGCGGTTGATTTTCCCGCGGTCACTGAGGCCGCCCGGCGCGTGCTCGACCGAGAAGCTCCGGCACAAACCGGCATTCGCCATTTGCTGGTTGATGAGTACCAGGACACTTCAGTCACGCAACAGGAACTGCTCGAAGCGCTGGTGCGAGGCTGGCGCGACGGCGACGGCTGCACCGTTTTTTTAGTCGGGGACCCGATGCAGTCCATCTATAGCTTTCGCCAGGCTGAGGTTGGCCTTTACCTGGAGATGCAGCAGCGGCGACAGTTTGGCCGGCTCACGCTCGAGTTCTTGCGGCTGGAGCAGAACTTCCGCAGCGGCGCTGGAATCGTGCAGTGGGTGAACCGCGCCTTCGCACAAATCTTCCCGCAGCACGAAAGCAGCGATACCGGCGCCGTAAGCTACGCGCCGATGCGCGACGTACGCTCGTTTGCAGCTAAGGTCAAAATCCATGCGTTCTTCGCGTCGGGCGATCCGGCCGAGGCCGACCAGGCCGAAGCTGACTGTGTGTGCGATCTGGTGGGCCGGCACCGCATGCGCGATCCCGCGGCACGCATTGCAATCTTGGTCAGCGCGCGCAACCACATTCATGCCATCGCGCCGAAGCTGCTGGCGCGCGGCCTTCGCTTCCGCGCAGTTGAGATCAAGCCGCTCGCTGAAGTCCAGGTGGTCCGCGATCTCAAAGCGATTACTCGCGCCCTGCTTCATGATTGCGATCGAATTGCGTGGCTCGCGCTGTTGCGCGGTCCGTGCTGCGGAGTCGGGCTGCAGGACTTGGAGATTTTGTGCGGCAACTATGACGAGCGCCATGCCTGCATTCCTGAGCTGATCGAACGCCGGCTTCCGTGCCTTTCACCTGATGCGCAGCAGCGAATTTCGCGCGTGAAGGATGTGATGGAGGTGGCGCAGCGCCGGCGCGGCCGTGTGCCCCTCGCAGCCCTGGTGGAAGGCACATGGATCGCACTCGGCGGGCCTGAATGTTTCAGCGGCGAGGCGCTGGACGATGCTGCCACTTATTTCCGTGCGCTGGCCGGGCTCGAGCGCGCCGGCGAAATTGCCGATTGGCGCGCGGTTGACGCGCAGCTTGAAAGTCTGTTCGCCGCGCCCGATCCCGATGCCGACGGCCACCTGCAGATCATGACCATCCACAAGGCGAAAGGCCTGGAGTTCGATGTCGTGATCCTGCCGCAGTTAGGCCGCATTCCCAAAGCCGATGAAGAGCAGTTGCTGCTGTGGCGCGAATTAGGGCGTGACGATGGCCGCTCTGAACTGTTGCTCGCGCCCATTAAGGCGCGCGGCTCTGAGCAGGACCCGCTCTATCGTTACCTTTCGCACTTGCAGCAGCAGCGCCGGGCGCAGGAACTGAAGCGCCTTCTGTACGTGGCCGCCACGCGCGCGCGCCAGTCGTTGCATGTGCTGGGCTGCGCCGCCATTGACCAGCACGGCGATCTTTGCGTTCCCGACAGCCGTTCGCTGCTGGCGCAGTTGTGGCCGGTAGTCGAAGCGGACTTCCGCCAACGACTCCAGGAGTTTGTTCCCCGCCAGAGCGGCCTTTTCGCCATTGCCGCTGGCGCCGCACCCGGACTGCGCCGCCTGGCCGCCGAGTGGACCCTTCCGGCTGCGCCCGCCAGCGTTGCGCCTGCTGCATTGCTGCCGCGCGCGCAAAGACAAACTTCAACTATCAGCTTTGAGTGGGCCAGCGAGGAGCGCCGCGCCACCGGCACAGTTCTGCACGCCTTCCTGCAGAAGATCGCAAGCGACGGATTGCACGCATGGCCAGTCGCGCGCGTCGCCGCCGAGGGCCGCCAGATCAACATCGCGTTACGGGCTGAAGGCATTGCCGAGGCATTGCTGCCGGCTGCGGCCGCGCACATTGAGCGCGCGCTGGTGGCTACGCTCCAGGACGAGCGAGGCCTCTGGTGCCTGGGAGCTCACCAGGCCGCGGAAGCCGAGCTCAGCCTCGCCGGCATGGTAGAAGGCAAGCTGCACTCCATCAGGATCGATCGCACGTTTATTTGCGACGGCGTTCGCTGGATCGTTGACTACAAGACCGGCACACACGAAGGCAGCGGGAAAAGATCGTTTTTTGATAACGAACTGAAACGCTATCGCGAGCAGTTGACGATTTATTCGGCGTTGCTGCGGAAGTTCGATAGCAGCTTGCCGGTGCGCGCGGGGCTTTATTTTCCGGGCAGCGCCGCCTGGCGCGAATTGCCGGTGGCCCAGGGCGCGGCCGGCAACTAGCCGCGCGATTCCGCCCCGCGCGCGCTCAACGGACGGTAAATGTCGGTCGCGGTTCCGAAGTAAACCTCAGCCGCATTCATCGTGGTCTCTGAGAGCGTGGGATGCGCGTGGATGCTCAGCTTGATGTCGCTGGCCACGGCTGACATCTCAACCGCCAACACGCATTCGGCGATAAGTTCGCCCGCGCCCGGGCCGACGATGCCCGCGCCGAGCACGCGCTCCGTTTCAGGATCGATGATGAGCTTGGTGAGGCCTTCAGTGCGGTCGAGCGTGACCGCGCGCCCTGAAGCTGCCCAGGGGAAGCGCGCGACTTTGATCTGGCGTTTTTCGGCTTCTGCTTGCGTTTCCGTCAAGCCGCACCAGGCAATTTCAGGATCGGTGAATACCACGGCCGGAATGGCCCGCGGCTCAAATGACGCGCCGCGATGGCCGGCGATGGCCTCAACCGCAACCTTGCCTTCATGCGCGGCTTTGTGCGCCAGCATCGGTTCGCCGGCCACGTCGCCGATGGCGTAAATTGCCGGGTCCTTCGTACGCCGCTGCAGATCGACTTCGATAAATCCGCGCTGCGTCTTTGTGACCTTGGTCCTCTCCAGCCCTTCAATTTCGGTGTTTGGCCTGCGACCTACCGAGACCAGGACGCGGTCGAACACCTGCTCGGCTTCCTTGACCTCGGCGCCTTCAAAGCGCACGCGAACGCCGTTCTTCTCTTCCTTGACGGAAGCAACTTTGGTGTTCAGCATCACTGCCGCAAACGATTTCTGGATGCGTTGCGCGAGCGGCCGCACCAGGTCGCGATCGGCGCCCGGCAGCAATCCGCCGGTCATTTCCACGACCGAAACTTTGGTGCCAAGCGCGGCATAAACCGTGCCCAGCTCCAGGCCTATGTAGCCGCCGCCGATGACCAGGAGCGACTTTGGAATATCAGGCAGCTCAAGCGCGCCGGTTGAATCCATGACTCGCGGGCTCTCGATCGAGATGCCGGGAATGCGGACCGGCCGCGAGCCAGTGGCGATAATGATGTTGTCGAAGCGCAGGCGCTCTTCGCCGCCGCCCTCCTGCTTTTTGACGTTCAACGTGTGCGAATCCACAAAGCTCGCCGTGCCGCGCAGGTATTTCACCTTGCGCTGCTTTGAAAGCTGCCCCAGGCCGCCCGTCAGCTTGGCAACCACGTTGTTCTTGAAGCCGCGCAGCTTGTCGAGCTCGATTTTGGGCGCCGCGAAGCTCACGCCCCAGTTCTTGGCGTGTGCCGATTCGTTGATCAGCGCCGCCACGTGCAGCAACGCCTTTGACGGAATGCAGCCCACGTACAGGCACACGCCGCCGGGATTCGGGTCGCGATCAATCAGCGTCACCTGCATTCCCAGGTCGGCAGCAAGAAACGCCGCTGCGTAACCGCCCGGCCCGGCACCAATAACTGCAATGTTCTTCTGATCAGCCATCGATTCGGCTTCCTTCGCTTCCTTCTTGTGAGCTCAGAGTTCCCTGTGTGCTGCTTGTGGTGCCCGCCTCAACCCTCTAACGAGAGCAGGAACGGCTGCTCAAATGCCTCTGCCAGCCAACGCAGAAAGCGGGCTGCATCAGCGCCGTCAATGATTCGATGATCGTAGGAGAGTGAAAGCGGCAGCATCATTCGCGGCACAAAGTGGCCCTGCGCGCCGTCGGCGCCGGGGCGATAGACCGGTTCCATCTGCGCGCGCGCGATGCCCAGGATTGCAACCTGCGGCGCGTTGATGATCGGCGAAAAAAACGTGCCGCCAATTCCGCCCAGGTTCGTAATCGTGAACACTCCGCCTTCAAGGTCCTGAGGGCCAAGCTTGCGATTGCGCGCCTTTTCGGCGGCATGCGCCAGCTCGACAGAAATTTCAAGGATGTTCTTCTTGTCCACGTCGCGGATCACAGGCACGACCAGCCCGCGTTCCGTATCTACGGCGACGCCAACATGAATGTATTTTTTCAGGATGACTTGCTCAGAGGCCACGTCGATGCTGGCGGCAAACTTGGGGAACACCTTCAGTGCGCCGGCCACGATCTTCAGCGCGACGGCGGTGGTGGTCAGCTTGCCGCCCATGCGCTCGGCTCGTGACGAAAAGCGCTGCCGCAGCTTTTCGAGCGCCGTAATGTCAGCCTTGTCATTTTGGGTGACGTGAGGGATCGCCCAGGCATACTGCATTTGCCGCGCAGTGGCGCGGCGCACTGCATTCATCGGCTGCCGTTCAATCTCGCCCCACTTGCTGAAGTCCGGCAGCGGAATTTGCGCCGCGGCGGCCGGGCCGCCGGCTACGGCGTGGGTGCGGCTCTCGCGCGCGTGGCGCTTTACATCGTCAAAGCTGATGCGCCCGCCCATGCCGGTGCCTTCAACTTCGGTGATGTCCACGCCAATCTCGCGGGCAAGCTGGCGCACCGAAGGCGCCGCCGGAACATCAGCCGGCGAGCGGCCGCCCGCGCGCTTAGGCGAGGGCATCATGGCGACGGCGGCCGGCGGCTTCGTAGCTGCCGCGGGCGCGGCAACATCGGCGGGTTCCTCTGCGGCTTCTGCGGGCTCGGCCGATTTCGCCATGGCCGTCTCGCCCACTCGCTTAGGTTGCTGATCGGCCGGCTTGCTTTCGCGAGCTGCAGCAGTCGCGCCGCCGCTCAAGGTCAGGATCGGTTCGCCAACTTTTATTTTTTGCCCCACTCGGGCCAGGATTTCAGTGACTGTGCCGCTCTCCGGGCTCGGCACTTCGACCGTGGCTTTATCGGTTTCGAGCTCAATGATGGCCTGGTCTTTCTGAATGCGGTCGCCAACCTTGACCAGCACTTTCACCAGGTCGCCTGCAGTAACGTTCTCGCCGAGCTCCGGCAATGTGACCTGCCGCGGCTCGCGGCTTCCGCTCTCTGCGCCGGTGGCTTCGTCGCCGGTTAGCTGCGCCTGACTGCGGCTCTGCGGTGTTCCAGTCTCAGAAGGTTCTTCCGCGGCCTGCGCGGGCTCGGCCGATTTTGCCGCCGCCGTGGCTTCAGGTGCGCGCCTGCCTTTGGCTCGCGCGCTCTCGATCTCAACCGGTTCGGCGTCTCTTTTCTGCGGGCGCTGCGCGCCGTTCTCTGCGCCGTCAAGCGAAAGAATTGCCTGGCCGACTTTCAGTTTCTCGCCCTCCCGAACGTGGACCTCTTTGACCGTGCCGGTCGATGGGCTCGGCACTTCAACCGTGGCCTTATCGGTTTCCAGCTCCAGCAACGGCTGGTCCTTTTCCACGTGATCGCCGGGCTTCACCAGCAGCTTCACCAGGTCGCCCGACGAAACATTCTCGCCCAGCTCCGGAAGCGTCACTTCAGTGCTCATTTCCCGTCCTTCACTGCATTCAGCTCGCTTCTTGCATCACCGCGCCACGCCGTCCCGCAACGCCGCGCCCGTTCCCGCCTGCGCCGCTACACGTACAGCGGATCAGGCTTGCTCACGTTGATCTCAAGGTCTTTGATCGCCTGCCGCACTACTTCGCGCTTCACTTTGCCTTCTTCGGCCAGCGCATTGAGCGTGGCCAGGGTCACGAAGCGTGAATCCACTTCAAAAAAGTCGCGCAGCGAAGCGCGGGTTTCGCTGCGACCGAACCCGTCGGTGCCGAGCGCCACGATCGGTCGCGGGCACCACTTCGCAATTGAGAGCGGCAGCGTCTTGACGTAATCGCTGGCGGCGACGATCGGGCCTTCGGTGCCTCCCAGGCACTGGGTGACGTAAGGCAGGCGGCGATCGTTTTTTGCGGCGTCATCTCCGGCGTGCAGCATGTTCCAGCGCTCCGCCGAAATTCCGTCCTTATACAGCTCTTTATATGACGTCACCGACCAAACGTCGGCGGCAACGCCGTATTTTTCGCGCAGCAGGTCCTGCGCCTTCAGCACCTCCCACAAAATGGCGCCGGAGCCCAGCAGTTGCGCGCGCGGCATCGCTTTATCTTTCGCCTCTGCCGGCCGCACCCGATACATGCCGCGCAGAATGCCTTCGCGCGAGCCTTCCGGCATGGCCAGCATCTCGTAGGGCTCGTTCATCAGCGTGATGTAGTAGAAAATGCTTTCTTC
>JAJPJZ010000309.1 GCA_021323935.1 Terriglobia bacterium
ATCGAGCCGCGCCTGCCGCGCCGCGTCGGCAAAATTCTCAAGCCCGAACCGCAGCACCGGGTTGAGATAGGAAAACACGATCAGCCCGGTTTCCTGATTGTGCTTGCGCAACTCGCGCGCGAGCTCGAGCACGTCGCCCAGCCCGGTCCCGCCGTCCAGGGCGCGCTGGCTTGCGCGCTGAATGACCGGGCCGTCCGCCACGGGATCCGAAAACGGAACTCCCAGCTCAAGAATGTCAGCCCCCGCATCGATTGCCGCCATCGCAATCTGCTTGGTTGCTTCTAACGACGGATCGCCGCACGTGAGGTACGCGACCATGGCGGGACGGCCGCTGAAGACTAAAGGCACGCAACCCTCCGCGCCCGCAACTTCGCCTTCAGCTTGAACTCGCCCGCGAATTGCAATCCAGTCTTGCCTCCACCGTCCAGTAATTCAGCGCGCAAACGGCCAACCTCAGCGCGGCAGGGTTAAATTCTCCTGCAGGATGCCCATGTCCTTGTCGCCTCGCCCGCTGACATTGACGAGCACAATATCGCGCTTCTTCATTTTCGGCGCGCACTTCAGCGCTTCAGCAATTGCGTGCGACGATTCCAGCGCCGGAATGATCCCTTCAAGCCGCGCCAGGCGCACGCATGCGTCCAGCGCCTCGGCGTCGCTTGCGGCCACGTATTCAGCGCGCCCGGAAGCCGCAAGCTCAGCGTGCTCGGGTCCGATGGCGGGATAATCCAGGCCGGCAGAAATCGAATGCGTCGGCGCAATTTGCCCGGCTCCGTCCTGCAGAACGTAGGTATAGGTTCCCTGCAGCACGCCAGGAGAGCCTCCGCCATCGGCGAAGGCCACGCGGGCTGCGTGTTCGCCCAGCCGCGCGCTTCGGCCTCCGGCCTCCACTCCGATAAGTTTCACGCGGCGATCTTCAACAAACGCGCTGAAGATGCCCATCGCGTTCGAGCCGCCGCCCACGCAGGCAATCACGGCGTTCGGCAGCCGCCCTTCGGCCTTCAGCATCTGCGCCCGCGCCTCCCTGCCGATCACGCGATGAAAGTCGCGCACCATCGTGGGATACGGATGCGCCCCCAGCACACTGCCCAGCAGGTAATGCGTGGTGCGCACATTCGTGACCCAATCGCGCATGGCTTCATTGATGGCGTCTTTCAGCGTGCGCTGGCCGGCATCGACACCGCGAACTTCTGCGCCCAGCAGCTTCATGCGAAACACGTTCAGCTCCTGGCGGCGCATGTCCTCGGTTCCCATGTAGATAACGCATTCCATTCCCATCAGCGCGCACACCGTGGCCGTGGCCACGCCATGCTGGCCGGCGCCGGTTTCAGCAATGATGCGGCGCTTGCCCATGCGTTTCGCCAGCAGCCCCTGGCCCAGGCAGTTGTTGATTTTGTGTGCGCCGGTGTGCAGCAGGTCTTCGCGCTTCAGGTAAACGCGCGCGCCGCCCAGCTCATTCGTCAGCCGCGCGGCGAAGTAGAGCGGCGTGGGGCGGCCGGCGTACTCGCGATACAAGTATTCCAGCTCGCGGCGGAATCCGCGGTCGCGCTTTGCCGCCGCGTAGGCGCGCTCCAGCTCTTCAAGCGCCGCCATCAACGTCTCCGGGACATAGCGGCCGCCGAACTCACCAAAGCGGCCCGGAACTGCGCGTTTGTGGGCTGACGCAGTGGGCATCGTCTTCAACTATAACGAAGTCGGCGTCATGAATTGTCAACGGGAGCGGGCGTGAGCAGCCTGGCGCGCTGCAGCAATGAAGGCTTTAACCTTGGCATGGTCCTTGTGTCCGGGCTCGCGCTCCACGCCGCTCACCACATCCACGCCGTAGGGCGCAAACTGCGCGATCGCGCTGCCTACGCTTTCCGGCGTCAGGCCGCCGCCGACCACGATGCGATGCCGCTTGCTTAAAAGTCGGATCACGCCCGCGTGCTGCTCCCAATCGAAACGTTTGCCGGTGCCGCCGCGGGCATCGCCGCTGCCGGAATCGAGCAGGAATGCGTCAGGCGCGCCGTCGCCCTCAAACTCGGCAATGCCGCTCTCAAATCCTTCGCGGACCTTCACCGCCTTGATCACGCGCATCGCCTCAGGAGCGAGCGCCTGCCGCAGTTCGCGCACAAACTCGGCATCTTCATCGCCGTGCAGTTGAATGCCGGTCAAGCTGGCTTCATCGCGCGTGCGGCGAATGATTGCGGCATGCTGATTCACGAACACGCCAACCTTCTCGACCTTCGCCGGCAGTTCGCGGATGATCCTGGCCGCGTCCTTCGGGCTGATGCGCCTGGGGCTGGGCGCAAAAATAAAGCCCAGCGCCTCGGCGCCGGCTTCAACTGCGGCGATTGCATCCTCAAGGTTGGTGGTGCCGCAAATCTTGATCCACATCAGCGGCCTGGCGCAGGCTGCTGCGCGGTTGCAGCCAGCAATTCCCGCAACGCCTGGCCCGGGTCAGGCGCCTTCATCAACGACTCGCCAATCAGGAAGGCGTCGTAACCCGCCTCGCGCAACTGCTGCAGATGTTCCGTGGTATGGATACCGCTTTCAGCGACCTTCACTGCGCCTTGCGGGATGCGCGCAGCCAGCCGCAGCGCCGTCCCGAGGTCAACGTCGAGGGTCTTCAGGTTGCGATTGTTCACGCCAATCACGTCAAAGCCCAAATGGAGCGCGATCGCGAGTTCCTCAGCGTCGTGAACCTCGCACAGCACGTCGAGCGCGTGTGCCTTTGCCGCGTCACGCAGGCGCGCAAGCTCGGCCGCGCTGAGGGCCGCCACAATCAGCAGGATTGCGCTCGCCCCACAGGCGCGCGCCTCAAGCACCTGGAACTCATCGACGATGAAGTCTTTGCGCAGGCAGGGCAGCCGCGCGGCCTGCGACGCAGCCTCCAGGTTCGCAAGCGATCCCTGGAAATACTGCTCCTCGGTGAGCACCGAGAGCGCCGCGGCGCCGGCTCGCTCAAAGCCGCGTGCCAGCTCAGGCACGTTGAAGTCCTGACGAATGATCCCGCGCGAAGGCGACGCTTTCTTCAGCTCGGCAATCACGGCAATCTCGCCGCTGGCGCTGCGCGATTCGAGCGCCCGCCGAAAGCCCGACGGGACGCGCCCTTCCGCCCGGCGCCGCAAATCAGCAGGATCGGCGGCGGCCTTCGCCTGGGCAACACTGCGCCTGCGCGCCGCCACAATTTGTTCCAGAACCGCAGCCATCAGAAGTGCCTCAAGTATAACGGCAACCGTTCTGTAGCGCATTGTGCGCAGGCCGCCGAGCCGCCCCTAAAGTAGCGACCCGAATCTCGCCACGAGCGTGGCTCCTAAGCGGTTTGCGAGCGGAGCAAGCCACATTCGAGCGCTCATCAGGCGGCGAGGCCCATCCGGTCGCCGAGCCGCCCCTAAAGTAGCGACCCGAATCTCGCCACGAGCGTGGCTCCTAAGCGGTTTGCGAGCGGAGCAAGCCAGAAAAATGGAGGCGCGGGTGAGAATCGAACTCACGATAGAGGTTTTGCAGACCTCGGCCTTACCACTTGGCTACCGCGCCATTGCAGGCTGGAAATCCCCCATGCGAAGAACCCTCGCAGGGTCGCGAGGGTCTCTGGGCATACCTGGAGCGGGAGACGGGATTTGAACCCGCGACTTCGACCTTGGCAAGGTCGCACTCTACCGCTGAGTTACTCCCGCTCTGCTCTTTCGATTATATGAACTTGGCCGAAAACGCGCAAACCTGCGCCGTCTCCGTGCGTTTCTCAAGCGGAGTGCCGGCGCACCGACCTGCGATGGCATTGCTCACGTACTTCCATCCTCCCAGTGTGGCTTTTTCCTACGCGGCGAGGCCCATCCGGCCGCCGAGCCGCCCCTGGAATAGCCACGCGAATCCCGCCACGAGCGTGACGCTCAAGCGGTTTGCGAGCGGAGCGAGCCACTTGAAGCACGCCCAAGGGGGCGAGGCCCATCAGGCCGCCGAGCCGCCCCTGGAATAGCCACGCGAATCCCGCCACGAGCGTGACGCTCAGGCGGTTTGCGAGCGGAGCGAGCCACTTGAAGCACGCCCAAGGGGGCGAGGCCCATCAGGCCGCCCAGCCGCCCCTGGAATAGCCACGCGAATCCCGCCACGAGCGTGACGCTCAAGCGGTTTGCGAGCGGAGCGAGCAAAAATCATGGAGGCGCGGGACGGA
>JAJPJZ010000025.1 GCA_021323935.1 Terriglobia bacterium
CCCAGCATGGCCAGGAAGGCTTTGGCGTTCATTCGCGCAGGCTCCTTCCGGTGTGGTGAAGAAAAAGGTTCTCGAGGCTGGGCTCGAGGATATGAACGTCGCACAACTGGATGTTGGCCGCCGCGGCCGCCGTGGCAACTTCAGGAATCAGCGAGCCGCCGCGGTCGGCGTAAACGTCAGCCGAGCCATTCGCGTCGGAAGCGCGCACTTCGCGCACCCCGCCGAGCGCCTGCAGGTGCTGCAGCAGCGGCTCCGAATGCTGGTTAAAGCGCACCCGCAACAGGTATCCGCCCGGCACCGAGTGCTTCAACTCCGCCGGCGTGCCCAGCGCGATCATGCGCCCGTGATCGATAATTGCGACGCGATGCGAGAGCGCGTCCGCTTCTTCCATGTAATGCGTCGTGAGCAGGACGGTCTTGCCGCTCTGGTTGTATTCGCGAACGATGTCCCACAACAGCAGCTTGGTCTGCGGGTCCAGGCCGGCGCTGGGCTCATCCAGGAACAGCACTTGAGGGTCGTGCATCATGGCGCGGGCAATCGAAAGCCGCTGCATCATGCCGCCGGAAAATCCGCGTACCATTTGGTCGGCCCGGTCAGTCAGCTTGAAGCGATCGAGCAGTGCGTCAGCACGGCGCCCGCGCTCGGCTTTATCGAGGCCGAAATAAGCGGCGTGAAACAGCAGAATCTCGCGCGCGGTCAGCGAAAAATCCAGGTTCGGCCGCTGCGCCACTACGCCGATGAGGCGCTTCACCGCGACCTGCTGCTGCCATACCTCGTGTTCGCCAATCCATGCCTGGCCGCTGGTGGGCTCCACGCGCGTGGTCAGGATGCCGACGGTGGTTGATTTCCCCGCTCCATTCGGCCCGAGCAGGCCAAAAATTTCCCCCGGATTGATCTCGAGCGTCAGCCCGTCGAGAGCCACAATCTGCGGCTTGGGCTGCTTTTTCCCCTTGCCGGCATCGGGCCGCGCAGCCGGGCGCGCGCCGAAGCCGCCGGCCGCGCCGAAGGCAGGCGCCGAGGTATAGACCTTCCGCAGATCGCGCGTGCGTATGCCAATCATCGTGTAGATTGGGGCATTGTAATTTGCGCCGAAGGCCATTGGCTAATTAGGCCGCGCAAAATTGCGCGCAGCAAGCCCGGGCGCCTGCGGCTGAGTTCAGATTTTTGTGGCAGAAGATTCCAGAGCGCGAACGGGCGAAACGCAAAAGCTGGTAGAAGGAGTGGATTTTTACTACGAAGGCGCATACATGGTGTTCACAGCCGAGTATCTGCGGCGACGCGGCTATTGCTGCGGCTCCGGTTGCCGCCACTGTCCTTATGACCCGCAGGAACAGCAGCGTGCCGGCAGGCCCAGCGTGAGTGAGCGCAAATGCTGAAGTCCGCAGGTGAGGTGCCGGTAATCGCGATCCGCGCGCGCGGAAGGCTCGTGCCGCTGGACCTGAAGGAAGTGTGGCGCTATCGCGAGCTGATGTGGTTTTTTATCTGGCGCGACGTCAAGGTGCGCTACAAGCAAACGGCGCTGGGAGTCGCCTGGGCGGTGCTGCAGCCGGTGCTGAACATGCTGGTGTTCACGCTGGTGTTTGCGCGACTGGCGCACGTGGCCACCGGAGGCGTTCCTTATCCGATTTTTGCGTATTGCGGGCTGCTGCCCTGGCAGTTGTTCGCGTTTTCACTGAGCGAATCGAGCATGAGCGTTGTGGCCAACGAGCGGCTGATCTCGAAAGTTTATTTCCCCCGCATCATGGTCCCGATCGCCGCCGCCTGCGCCGGCCTGGTCGATATGGCTATTTCTTTTCTCGTGCTGATCGTGCTGTTCGCGTCTTACGGCATGCATCCTGGCAGGGCCATCGTAGCGCTGCCGCTGTTCCTGCTGATGGCGCTCGCGACCGCGCTGGCGGTCGGCATCTGGATGGCGGCGCTGAACGTTGAATATCGCGACGTGCGCTACGTCCTGCCGTTCGTCACGCAATTCTGGCTGTTCGCTACCCCGGTGGCCTATCCGGCCTCGCTGGTACCGCCGCGCTGGCGCCTGCTCTACGGCCTGAACCCGATGACCGGCGTGGTCGAAGGTTTCCGCTGGTCGCTGCTGGGCAACGGCAACGCGCCCGGGGTGCTGGTTGCGGTGTCGGCAGCCATCGTTGTGCTGCTTATGATTGGCGGGCTCTATTACTTCCGCAGCGTGGAGCGCACCTTCGCCGACGTGGTGTAAGGCGCCCCCATGCGGCAACGCCGCTTTGGCTGATCACGCAATGGCAGCGCGTCGATCACCGGCGCGTCACACGTTAAGGAGCAGGCAGGCCTCGATGCTGCACTTCAATCCTTACTTTCTCGACGCTTCTCTGCTCTTGATGCGTGCCGTAGTGGCCATTGTTTTCTGTTACGCCGGCTTGAGCCACTTGCGTAATGCCGCAGCAAGTGCGCGGGACATGGGCATGAGCGTGGGATTTACTCGCCTGCTGGGCGTAGCGGAAGCAGCCGGCGGCGCCGCAGTCGGAGTCGGTTTGCTCACCCAGGTGGCAGCGCTCGGCCTGGTCGTAATCATGTTGGGGGCAATCTACAAGCGCGCTTTTTACTGGAAGCTGGGCTTTTGGGGACGCAACGAAGACACCAACGATGGCTGGCACTATGACCTGATGTTTCTTGCCATGAACCTGGTGATCGCCGCCACCGACGGAGGAAGATTCGTGCTGCGGCCCTGAACAA
>JAJPJZ010000165.1 GCA_021323935.1 Terriglobia bacterium
AAGGCCGGCGACGGCGCCGCCATCAGCAATGAGCATGAAATCACGCTCGCGACTGAGCATTCGGCGGAAGCATTGTTGTTTGACCTGGCGTGAGGGGCAGAAAAGATGGCAACGTCATCACAAATCAAAGTGCTGGCATTTGCCGGCAGTTTGCGCAGCGGATCGCTGAACAAAAAGCTGGTGCACGCGGCTGCACGCCTTGCGCGGCAGGGCGGCGCCGAGGTCACGATCGCCGATTTGCGCGACCTCGACTTGCCCATGTATGACGGCGACTTGGAAGACGCCGGCGGAATTCCACAGGGCGCCCTCCAGCTCAAGCAGCTTATGGCCAGCCACGATGCGCTGCTGATCGCCTGCCCTGAATACAACAGCTCGATTACCGGCGCGCTCAAGAACGCGATTGACTGGGCATCACGCCAGGCGCCCGGCGAGGCGCCGCTCGAATCGTTCAAGGGCAAGCTGGGCGCGCTGGTCAGTGCATCGCCGGGAAACTTCGGTGGCCTGCGCGGCATGCTGGCCACGCGCGCCATCCTGGAGCACCTGGGCGTTCTGGTCATTCCTGAGCAGTTTGCCGTGGCGCGTGCGCATGAGGCCTTTGACGATGCCGGCAACCTGAAGGACCCCAGGCAGTCGGCCGGCGTTCAAAACGTGGTGAGCCGCCTGCTCGCGACCGCGCAAAAACTGAAGGGATAGGCTTGATAAGCCGCGACTGGCGCGAGGTTACGGGCGTAACTGGCTGCCCGCGCGAGGGTGAGCTACTTTCATTCTCATGGCCCTTGAGTGTCTGGTTGTAGTGCGCGAACCTAAACTGCAGCGGGCGCTCTCCGGCCTGCTGACCGGATTGGGCGTTCATACGCGAATGGTGCCTGACCCTGAGCAGGCCACGAAAGCCATTTCGGAATCGCGGCTTGATGCCGTGATCGTTGATTGTTGCGATTTCGCCGATGGCCCCAAGTTTATCCGCAGCATGCGGAAGCTGCCAGCCAACGCGCATTCCATCACATTTGCAATCCTGCCGCCCTCGGCCACCAGCAAGGCGCGCACCGAGACGGAAGCGCATTTCATCCTGCAGCAGCCATTATCGCTCGACCTGATTACGCGCAGCCTGCGCGCAGCGCGCAACCTCATGTTGCAGGAGAAGCGCCGCTTCTTCCGCTATCCGGTGAACTTGCCGGTTTCACTGGTGAGCGCGGGCGAAGAGCTGAAGGCGCGCTGCACCAACGTGAGCGCCGGCGGCATGGCGCTTGCCTCTCATCCTGTGCTGGAAAGCACCTGGGCGGGGCGGCTGAAATTTGAGCTGCCGGAAAAAGGCGGCGTCATCGAAGCCAAGGCCGAAGTCGCGTGGATGCTGCCCGATAAGACTGCCGGCCTGCGCTTCACCACGATTGCCGATAATGTCCGCACCGTGCTCGAGCAGTGGATTTCAGCGCGCGTGGTAGATGAAGAGCCCTCGGGCATCGTAAGGCAAGGCTAACCAGCTTCGCGCACCGGTTTCGCGCGCCCGGCGCCGCTTGCCGCCATCTCGCGCAAGCCGCGGACTTCGCGTTGCGTCAGCGGGCGGCACTGCCCCGGCTCAAGGTTCAGCGCCAGGCTTCCAAAACGCACGCGCTTGATTTTCTCCACGAAGTGGCCGATTCGCTCGAACATGCGGTGAATCTGCCGGTTGCGCCCTTCAATCAACGTCACTTCAAACCAGGGGTTCGGCGCGTCGCGCAGCAGCGTAATGCGCGCAGGCGCGGTCCTGGCCGTCTTCATGGGGACGCGCTTCTTTGCGCTGCCGGCGCGTGCGCGCGGCCCGCGCTCATCGCCGATTACGATGCCGGCGCGCAGCTTCTGCAATGCTTCTTCGCCGGGCCGGCCGCTCACCTTGACCAGGTAGGTCTTGGGAATGTGATGTGAAGCGTGGGTCATCTGCTGCGCAAAGTCACCGTCGTTGGTCAGCAGCAGCAGGCCTTCGCTGTGGTAGTCCAGCCGGCCGACGGGATAAAGCCGCGTTCCGCTGGCGACGATCGGCTTCACCAGGTCAACCACGGTGCGGCGGCCTTCAGGATCGCTGGTCGTGCTGACGTAGCCTCGCGGCTTGTTCAGCATGAAGTAAAGCCGCTGCTCCTGGCGGCGAAGCGGCTGGCCATTCACAGCGATGCGGTCGCGCCCGGCATCGGCCCTGGCGCCGAGTTCGCTCACCACCCGCCCATTCACCATGACGCGCCCAGAGGAAATCAGTTGCTCGGCTTTGCGGCGCGAAGCCACACCCGCGGCGGCCATGATCTTCTGCAAGCGCTCTTCGGCCATAATTTTTACTATTCGTGTTGGAAGCGGCCGAGTCAAGGTGGCAGGCGCGTGCGCAGATCTTACCGGCTGGCAGCTTCGATGTCGGCTTCAGCCGCAGCCTCGGCGCCCGCCGCATCTTCCGGCGCGGAAGCTGTCCTGGGCAGCAGCTCTTCCTGCGCCGCCTCGTTCATCAGCTTTTCGAATTCTTCCATGCTGGGCAGCTCATTCAGATCTTTCAGCCCGAAGCGCAGCAGGAATTCGCGCGTCGTCTTGTAGAGAATCGGCCTGCCAATTACCTGCTTTCGTCCTGCGGTTGTAATCAGCTTGCGATCCAGCAGGGTCCCGATCACGCCGCCGGGATCGACGCCGCGAATCTCGCTGATCTCAGGCACTGTGATCGGCTGCTTGTATGCAATGACCGCCAGCGTCTCCAGCGCGGGCAGCGAGAGTCGCACCGGCGGCTTCAGACTGCGGGCAAATGACCGCACCGCGTCATGGTGCTCAGGCTTGGTGGCCATGCGATAGCCGCCCGCGATGGCACGAATCTCAATGCCGTGCTCGGCCGCGCCGTACTCCGCCGTGAGTTCGCTGATTGCCTGCCGAACTTCGGCTTTGAGTGCAGCCAGCGGATCAGGCTTCCGGGCTTTTTTCGTCGCCGGTTCGGGCGATGCGCCCTGCGTTTCACCTGGCGCGCCATTTTGCCCCGGTTCCTGGTTCTGATCCGCAGCATCCGATTCCGGCTGGCTCGATCCGCTGCCTGCCTTCAGCACTGCGGCAATCTGCTCTACCGTGACCGGCTCTTCCGCGGCATAAATGATGGCTTCGACCTGCGCCTTGATTGACATAATCAGAAAACGGCAACTGCTAACCTTGCGCCGACCTCCAGCCCATGCGCTGCCGCAACCCGGTGATGTGCGCAACGTGGTGTTGTCCGTGCCAGTTGTAGAGCGCCAGCAGTTGGTCAAGCGTCATTCGCCCCATCTGTGGATGCCGCAATGGGCGCGCAAACTGCTCGACCGTCATGGAGCGCAGCAGCGTGACCCAGCGCGTGTGAACATCCTCGAGCAACCGCAGCGAGACGTCGATCGGCAGCGCGCTATCGGGCAGCTCGGCCCAGCGTTCTTCGTGGTAGGTCTTGATTTCCGGCTCGTGTTCGGTGAGGGCCAGCTTGAAGCGGATGTAGCTGTTCATGTGGCTATCGGCCAGGTGATGCACCACCTGCCGCACCGTCCATCCGCCGGGCCGGTAGGCGGTTTCAAGCTGCTCGCGTCCGAGCCCCGCAACCGCAGCCCGCAGCCGCGCCGGCGTTGCCGCGATAGTCTCGATGAACTCGGTGCGTTCTGCCGCGCTCACCGCGTGCGGCATCTGAAACCTGCCGACGGGATATCGAAGGTCAGGCTGTGCTTGCGTGCTCATAAAGAATGAAAGCTCAAAAGTAAGTTTAAGCCACAACCAGCAGGCAATTCGCCGATTCGCGGCCTGCAATTCAGTTTTGCTGCCGCATTACCGCCAATCGTCACGCACCGCGGCTGCGTCGCCCAGCACGGCGTCAAACTGCGCGTGCTTCTTGATGACGATCTCGCCGAAGGTCTGCTCCTGGCGCGCCATGATCGCCTGTAATCGAATGAGTTCCAGCAGCGCCAGGAACATGCACACCAGCGCCTGCCGCGACTGCACGTTGCGCAGCAGTTGCTTGAGCCGCACCGGCTTGTCTTCCAGCATGAGCCGGCGGCGCACAAAGTCGATCATCTGGCCGACCGTTACAGCTTCTTCATTGAGCTGCAGCACCGGCCGCTCTTTCAGCCGGTCGAGAATGTGCCGGAAAGTCCTGACCAGGTCCACCACATCGGCCGCGAGTTCCGGCTCCGTGCCCTCGTCATCCTTAAATTCCTTCAGCGCGGGGTTCGACCACACTGCGTCTTCAATCTGCTGCTTCTGCAGCAGCATCTGCGCGGCATTACGGAAGCGCTCGTGTTCGAGCAGCCGGTTCACCAGCTCGCTGCGCGGATCCTCCGCCTCTGCCGGCGCGCTTGGGTCGCGCGGCAGCAGCATCTTGCTCTTGATGTGGATGAGCAGCGACGCCATGTAAACGAACTCCGACGCCAGCTCCACGTCGAGCTGCTTCATCTTTGAAACGTAGTGCAGATATTGCGCCGTGATCTGCGCGATGGGAATATCGTAGATGTCGATGTCCTGCTTGCGGATCAGGTCGAGCAGCAGGTCGAGCGGCCCGTCATAAACGTCGGCCACTGAAATCGAAAAAGGAAAGTCGTTGCCCGGCTTGGCCCCCTTTGGGTTCGCAGCGCTGCTGTGCGCGGCGCGCGCGTTGCTTGCCGCGGGGGCGTCGCTTTGCCGCTCGGCTGTGGCCTCAGTGGGTTCAGTCATCACAAAACGCAAATTCTGGTCGAGGCCATTCGGAGCGCTTCTTCCTGCGGCCCTGCTGCCGGGCGCTACGAACACCCGCTGGTCGAGCCGCACTCCGCGCAGCGGTAGCAGCTTCCGTTGCGCGTCATGATGGCGCCGCAGATGTGGCATGAGGGCGCATCGCCCAAGTCCACAATTTCTTTGAGCGCGTCCGAGGTGTGAACCACCC
>JAJPJZ010000231.1 GCA_021323935.1 Terriglobia bacterium
CCGGCCAGGATTCCCCGGAGGACATTATTCGATCGGTGAAACGCGGGCTTTATGCCGTGAACTTCGGCGGCGGCCAGGTGGACATTACCAACGGCAAATTCGTGTTCTCGGCCTCCGAAGCCTACCTGATTGAAGACGGCGTAATTACCGCGCCGGTGAAGAACGCCACGCTGATCGGCAACGGGCCCGACGTGCTCACCAGGGTTTCGATGGTGGGCAGCGACCTGCAGCTTGATGAAGGGGTGGGCATGTGCGGCAAAGACGGCCAGTCAGTGCCGGTGGGCGTCGGCATCCCGACGCTGAAAGTCGACCGCCTCACAGTGGGCGGAACTGCCAATTAGCCGTTTACGAATTCCCTGCGCGATGAACTCGCACTCGATATGCGTGGTTCTGTTGTCGCGGCATCACCGAACCTGGCGCCGTACCGAATTTGAGAGAAGCTCCCGTGCCTGAAATCCAACAACTCGCCTGTGATGTCGTGGCGCGTGCCATGGAGCGCGGAGCCTCGGGCGCGGAATGCATCGTGCGCGAAGGCACGGAATTTTCAACCGTGGTCCGCATGGGCAACGTGGAAACATTAAAAGAGGCGAGCGGGCGAGCGGCCGGCTTGCGCGTCTTTTTCGGCAAGCGTGCGGCCTCTACCTATTCAAGCGATCTCTCTGCCGCTGCGGTTGAACAGATGGTCGGCTCAGCCATTGAGCTGGCGAAGATCACATCTGAAGATCCTGACGCCGGCCTGCCCGCGCCCGAGCAACTGGGCCGAATCCCCGCCGACCTCCATCTCTACTACGACGACGTTCACTCGCTGCCTACCGCCGAGCGCATCGCGCTGGCGCGCCGCGCCGAAGCTGCCGCGCGCAGCGCCGACGAGCGCATCACCAATTCCGAGGGCGGATCGTTCGATTGCGCCTCCGGCACCAAAGTCCTGGCGAATTCGCTGGGCTTTGTGGGCGAGAACCGCCGCTCGTATTGCTCGGTGGCGGCTACGCCGGTGGCGCAGCAGGATGGCAGCATGCAGCGCGATTACTGGTGGTCATCGGCGCTCTCGCTGGCGAAACTGGAATCGCCCGAGCAGGTGGGCCGGATTGCGGCTGAACGCACCGTGAGGAAGCTCGGCGCGCGCAAGATCAAGACGCAGAAAGTGCCGGTGGTGTTCGACCCGCAGACGGCGCGCGCGCTTCTCGACCTGCTTGCCGACGCCGTGAACGGAGACGCAATTTATCGCCATGCGTCCTACCTCGCGGGCAAGCTGGGCCAGCCGGTCGCGGGCCAGAACATCACGATCATCGATGACGGCACGATTGCGGGCGGGTTCGGCTCGGCGCCGTTTGACGGCGAAGGCGTGCCTACGCGTCGCACTGTGGTGATCGAGCGCGGTGAGCTGAAGTCATACCTGCTCAACACCTACACCGCGCGCAAGCTCGGACTGGCGACCACCGGGAATGCTTCGCGCGGGCTCACTGGCAATCCCGGCATCGGCACCGGCAACTTTTACCTGCGGCCTGGAGACAAGACTCCGCAGCAGATCATTGCCGGCATCAAGGAAGGCCTGTACGTCACTGATTTTCTCGGCATGGGGGTGAACCTGGTGACCGGCGATTTTTCGCGCGGCGCCAGCGGCATGTGGATCTCGGGTGGCGAACTCGCTTACCCGGTGGAAGAAATCACGGTCGGCGGCAACATGCGCGATATGTTTTCGAACGTCGCTGAAATTGGCAACGACCTGGAGTTCCGCACTTCGGTCTCAAGCCCTACGCTGCGCATCGAGGGCATGACCGTCGCCGGCCAGTAAGTCCGTACGCGCGCTCAGCGAATATCACTTTCACGCAGCACTCGCCTCAGCGCAGCACTTCGCCGATAAAAACTCCGTACGGCTGCAGCGACACTTCACTGAGCTTTTGTTGCGCCGCTGCATTTGAGCTCAGCAGCTCGTGCAGCCGCGATTTCGCACCGTAGCCTTGCCTGGCGAGATCAAACCGAACCGTCTGCGGCTCCGATGACATATTCAGCGCGACCAGAACGGCGCGCCCGCGATATTGCCGCAGGTAGGCCATGACGTTCGGGTCGTCCTGGTTGAGCGCAACGTAAGCGCCTTCAACCAGCGCAGGGTCGCGATGGCGCAGCCGAATGGCGGCGCGATAAAAGTTCAACACCGAGTTCGCGTCCTGCTCTTCGGCCTCGACGTTGTGCGTCTGGTAATTGGCCGCGATGGGCAACCATGGCTTGCCGCTGGTGAATCCTGCGTTTGCGCCCGCGGTCCACTGCATGGGAGTGCGCTCGCCATCGCGGCCTTTCTCGAGCGGCCAGCCGCGAATGCCGATGGGATCACGCACTTCCTCGCGGCTTACCGGGTCGCGGTTCTCCATGCCGATCTCTTCGCCGTAATACAGGATGGGCGTGCCGCGCAGGGTGAGCAGCAACGCTGCCAGCAACTTCGCAACCTGGTCGCTTGGCTGCTGCCCGCCATAGCGGTTGTAGGCGCGGGTAATGTCGTGGTTGCTGAACAGGTACACCGGCCAGCCGCCCGAGCTTTCAACCAGGCCGACCTGCCGGCGAAACTCAGGCGCCGACAGGCGATTCACGTTGGCGAACAGGAAATCCATGGGCAACTGGATTTCAGCCGCCGCGCCCTGCCCGTAATACTGCTTGAGCTGCGCGATGTTCTCCGTCCAGGTTTCGCCGATCAGCACGGCGCCATATTGATCGGCCACTTGCCGTAGCTGCTGCAGCACCACGTGATTTTCAGGCAGGTTGTCGTTGTAAATGCGCCGCTGCAGCGGCATTCCGTAAGGATCTTTGGGCGGGACCGCGCCGGGCAGCGGATTGCCCGCGGCATCAAGCTCGTTGGGTGGATAAAAGGGCGGATTGTCGCGCAGTTGCGGATCTTCAAAAAGCGTATCGACGGCATCGAGCCTGAAACCCGCCACTCCGCGATCGAACCAGAACCGCACCACGTTAAACATGGCATCGTGAACGCGCGGGTTGCGCCAGTTCAGGTCAGGCTGCGCCGGGTCAAAATAATGGTAGTACCACTGCCGGGTGCCGGGGTCATACCTCCACGCCGGGCCGCCGAAAAGCGACGTCCAGTTGTTGGGCGGGTCTTCGCCGGCCGGCGCGTTAGGATCGGTTGCGATTCCGGGCAGCGGCGGCGCATTCGGGTCCCGGGGCTTGCCGTCACGCCAGATATACCAGTCGCGATATTCGCTTTGGCGCGAGGCTTTCGATTTCAGGAACCATGGGTGCTGGTCAGACGAGTGGTTGACCACAAAATCGAGCACCACCCGAATCTGGCGCTTGCGCCCTTGCTGCACCAGGCGATCGAAATCGGCGAGCGTGCCGTACATAGGCTCGATGTTGGTGTAATCGGCAACGTCATAGCCAAAATCAACTTGCGGCGAAGGGAAGCAGGGCGTAATCCAGATTGCATCGACGCCCAGCTTGCGCAGGTAATCCATGTGGGCCGTGATGCCGTTCAGGTCACCCAGGCCGTCGCCGTTTGTGTCGGCAAAGCTGCGCGGATAAATTTCATAAAACACCGCATGCTGCCACCAGGGATGGCCTTCTTTATCTAACTTCGCGGGCGTTTTAGGCTGGGCGAAGGCGCAGGTTCCCCCCGTGACCAGCAAAATCGCCGCAATCAGCTTCATCGCACTGTTCACAAAACATCGTTTCACACCGCGCACGTCGAGGCAACACGCCACGGTTGAGCTTGCTTTCACCAAGCGGTCACGCCTGCCTATTTGCCGCGGAACCAGTCGCGAATCCCGAGCTTGTCGAAGCGGTAGCCGACAATGCCCTTCACGATCAGGTGGTCGGTCGATCGGGTCACGCCCACGCCGACGCCAAAGTTAAATTCCCACTTGGGTGAAACGTCGAGATCGATGGC
>JAJPJZ010000100.1 GCA_021323935.1 Terriglobia bacterium
AACCAGCTCGCGATTCCGGGCGCCTCGATTCCGCAGCCGTTTGGCGGCAAGTATCGCCAGATCCAGGTTTATGTCGATCCCGTGAAGCTGCAGGCGCACGATCTCAGCGTGATGGACGTGGTGCGGACCGTCAATGATGCCAACGCAATTCTTCCCGCGGGCGATGTGCGCATCGGCCCGAAGGACTACAGCATTTACACCAACAGCCAGTTGCCCACCACCGCGGAGATCAACCGCCTGCCGCTGAAAGTGGAGGGCAACAACCAGGTGCTGGTCGCCGACGTCGGCCACGCGCAGGATGCCGCCGCAATTCAAACCAACGTGGTGCGGGTTGATGGGCAAAAATCCGTCTACCTGCCGATTCTGAAGCAGGGCGGGGACAGCAACACGATTGCGGTTGTGAATGGCGTTCGCAACGCGCTGAAAGACTTGCTCGACGTTCCGCGAACCCTGGTGACGAAGGTGGTTTTCGACCAATCCGTGTTTGTGAAGACCGCGATCAAGAACCTGGGCAACGAAGGCGCCATTGGCCTGGTGCTGACCGCGCTGATGATCCTGATTTTCCTGGGCAGCATGCGCGCCACGCTGGCCGTGATGCTCTCGATTCCGCTCTCCGCGCTGGGCGCGTTCCTGTGCATTAACGCCATCGGCGGGTCCATCAACACGATGGTGCTCGGCGGCCTTGCGCTGGCCTTCTCGCGATTAATCGATAACTCGGTGGTGGTGCTGGAAAATATTTTTCGTCACATGGAACTGGGCGAGCCTGCAGAAGAAGCCGCCGAAAAAGGAGGGCGCGAAGTTGCGCTGCCGGTGCTGGCAGCCACGTTCACTACTGCCATCGTTTTCTTTCCCGTAATTTTTCTCTATGGCGTCAGCCGGTTCCTATTTATGGCGCTGGCCGGTTCGGTTGTGTTTTCGCTGTTCGCTTCCTACGTGGTCGCCATGACGGTAGTTCCGCTGTTTTGCGCACGCTTTCTCAAGAACGCGCACGGCGACGCCGCTCACCTTGACGCGCACAAATCCTGGTTTGGCCGGTTCGTGGCCGGCTTTAACCATCGCTACAACCGCATGTTAATGCGCTATGACGTTGCGGTGCGCAAGTCGCTGCTGAGGCCGGTTGCAACCGTGCTCGGCTGCGTGGGCGTGTTCCTGCTCAGCCTCGGGCTTTATCCGCTGCTTGGCGTGGCGTTTTTCCCGCGCACCGATCCCGGGCAGTTCGTCATCAACGTGAAAGCGCCGGCGGGTACGCGGGTGGAACTCACGGACCGCTACATCGATCGGGTCGAGAATGACATCCGGCAGGTCGTACCCAAAGACGACCTGGGCATGATCGTTTCCAATATCGGCATCACGCCCGATTTTTCCGCGCTCTACACCAGCAACTCCGGCCAGGACAGCGCCTTCGTTCAAGTCAGCCTCAACCCTGAGCACAAGCTCGGCAGCTACGAATACATGCAGCGCGTCCGCCAGAAGCTGGCCGACGATCTCCCGGAACTCACCACTTACCTGCAGGCCGGCGGCCTGGTCGATTCCGTCGTCAACATGGGTTTGCCCGCGCCCATTGACATTCAGGTCAGCGGCAACAACATGGCGCTCGCCTACCAGACGGCATCAACCCTCGCCCAAAAAATCAAGGGCATGAATGGCGTGAGCGATGTGCTGATTCCGCAGGACCTCGATTATCCCGGCATTCAGCTCAACATCAATCGCGAAATGGCCGGCCGGCTGGGGCTTTCAGCGCGCGAGGTGGTGGATAACGTCATTACCGCACTCACTTCGAATGGGATGATCGCCCCCAGCTACTGGGTCGATCCGCGCAACGGCAACAATTACCTGCTGACGGTGCAGTATCCCGATGCGCAAGTGCAGACCCTGCGCGACCTCAAGGGAATTCCGCTGCGCGCGCACGGCAACCAGAACACTGCCGAACTTGAGGCGGTCTCGGACATCAAGGCCATCAACACCCCCACGGAAGTGGACCACTACCAGCTTCGCCGCGTCATCGATGTTTATGTCGCGCCCTCGGGACAAGACCTCGGCCGACTCGCCTCGAACGTCGAGGACGTGATCGACCGGACGCCGCACGACGAGAGTGTCCGCGTTACCATGCGCGGTTCGGTAGAAGGCATGCGGCAGTCGTTCAAGAGCTTTGGTATCGGCCTGCTGCTCGCCGTTGTGCTGGTGTATCTCATCCTGATGGCGCAGTTCGCCTCGTTTACTGATCCGTTCATCATTCTGCTCGCCATCCCTCCCGGCATCACCGGGGTCATTGTTTTCCTCCTGCTCACCGGAACGACGCTCAACGTTATGTCGCTGATGGGCGTGATCATGATGACCGGCATCGTCGTCTCCAACAGCATCCTGATTGTCGATGTGACCCGCATTCTTCGCCGCGAAGGCATGCCGATTAAAGAGGCCGTTTCTACCGCCTGCCGCATGAGGCTGCGCCCCATCCTCATGACCTCAATGGCGACCATCCTCGGGCTGATCCCGATGGCGTTGGCACTGGAGGCCGGCAGCGAGCAATATGCACCGCTTGCGCGCGCCATCATTGGTGGCCTGGGCGTTTCGCTCATCGTCACGATTTTTTTGGTGCCGGCGGCTTACCTGCTCATCCATCGTCGCGAAGAACAACCGACTCCAGAGGTGAGTGCAAGCTGATGCTCACATCCAAGACTTCTCCCGGCGTTCCGGCATTGTTTGCTCCGCGTTGCCGGCGCGCAATGAGCGGCATATGTTTGTGGGCGCTATTTGCGGCAGGCGCACACGCGCAAGGCACGCTTCCGACTGCGCCTGCTCCGCAGGTCGCCTGGAACCTGGAGCCGAGCGCGTTAGCGACGCAATCGGCAGCGGCAAGCGCCGCACAATCTTTGGCGCCGCCGCAGGCGGGCATGCGGCTGACGCTCCGGCAGGCTGAACAGCTCGCGCTCAAAAACAACCCGCGCATTACTGCCGCGCAATTGCTGGCGCTGGCGGGGCAGCAGGCAGCGCGCGAAGTTCACGCCGCCGAACTTCCGAATGCCTCCGCGAACCTCACCGCAGTCGAGCCGCACGAAGGCAGCCGCATCGCTGCCGGCGGGCTCAACAACCCGATCATCTATGAGCGCGCGGCCGCCGGCGTTACGGTCGGCCAGTTGATCACCGATTTTGGGCGCACGCGCAACCTGGTTGCCAGCGCGAACCTGCAGGCGCAGGCGCAACACGAAGCCCAGCTCGCCACCGCCGCCGACATCAGCTTTGCGGTTGACGACGTCTTTTATGCCGCGCTGCGCGCGCAGTCGCTGCTCGATGTGGCTCAGGCCACCGTCAGCGCGCGCCAGACCTTCGCCGATCGCGTGCAGGCGCTTTTCAGTTCCAAGCTGAAATCGCAGCTCGACCTCAGCTTTGCCAACGTCAACCTGGCCCAGGCGCGGCTGCTGCTGCTCGATGCGGAGAACGCAAAGGCTGGAGCTTTCGCCAACCTGAACGCGCTGCTCGGCTTTGAAAAGCAGCAAGCCTACACGCTGGTCGATGAGAATGCCGAACCGGCGGCACTTTCCGAGAAGCTCGATGACCTGGTAGCTTCCGCGTTCACGTCGCGCCCGGATCTCGCCGCGCTTAATGATCAATACGAAGCGGCCGACCGCTTCCGGCGGGCCGAGCGCGACCTGATGTTCCCGACGGTTGCGGCGCTGGGCACGGTGGGCGATACGCCGGTACGGCCGGATCAGCTTTCGCCGTGGTTTGGCGCCGTCGGCGTCAACGTCGGTATTCCGCTGTTCAACGGCTTCGCTTATTCGGCGCGCGCGCATGAAGCCGGCTATCGCGCGCAGGCGGCCGAGCAGCAGGTTCGCGACCTTCGCGACCGCATCGCACGCGACGTTCAGCTCGCGTACCTGGCTGCGCAATCGGCGTTTCAGCGCATTGCAGTGTCGCGGCAACTGCTTCAAGAGGCCAACCTGGCGCTCGACCTGGCTGAAACACGCTATAACCTGGGGCTCAGCTCGATTGTCGAACTCAGCCAGGCGCAATTGCAGCAGACCGAAGCTGCCGTGGGCTCGGCCAACGCGCAATACGACTACAAGGCCGCTCTTTCGGCGCTCCGCTACCAGACTGGCCAGTAAATGCATCGCGACACTGGAAGCGAGGAGCTTCCCACCGGCGTTTGGTGCGACGCCGGCGCTGCTGATGCGGCCGCTCACCGGCGAATAAGGCGCCTGCGCAACAAAGCTTCGGCCGCCGTTCTCCTTTATTATTGAAGCTTCGCTTATGCGATTAATCACATTTAGGACGCAGGCAGGCGAGCAGCGGATTGGGGCGCTCGATGGCGAGCAGATTGTAGAGCTTACGGCCGCCACCGGGGCGTACTTCCGCGACCAGAAACACGAGCCGGCATTCGCCAGGCTGGCGCAGGCTTTTGTTCCGCCTGACATGCGGCTGCTGTTTGCGGGCGGCGATTCAAGCCTCGACATGGCGCGGCGCGCTTTTGATTTTGCACGCTCCAAGGGCGCCGAGCTGCGCGGGCCCGGGGGCGAGCCCGTGTACTACAGCCGCGGCGAGGTGAAGATTCAGCCGCCGATTATTCCGCGCAAGTTCTTCCACACCGCGGGGAATTTTCGCGAGCATCACGAAGAAGCCAGCAAGGCTGGCTTTTCGCATCCGGTGCTGCCGTGGATTGTGTTCTTCCAGAATATTGACGCCATCATCGGGCCTGACCAGCCGGTGATTTATCCGCCGCATTTGACCGAAGAGCTGGATTACGAGCTGGAGCTGGCGGTAGTCGTAAAGAAGGCGGGCAAGCACTTCAACGCTGAGGAAGCGAAGAGCTACGTTGGCGGCTACGTTATCTTTAATGACATTACGGCGCGCGACGTTCAGCGGCGCGAGATGAAATCGGGTGTGTTCAGCTTTTGCAAGGGCATTGACAGCTTCTGCCCGCTCGGTCCGCACATCGTAACGGCTGATGAGATTCCCGACCCGCACAACCTCGGGATGGAGCTGCGCGTGAACGGCGAGCGGCGCCAGGTTTCACATTCCAGCAAGATGTCGGTGAAGATACCAGAGATCCTGGCGCATTACTCCGCGATGGGATACAGCGCGGGCGATGTCGTCTCAACCGGCACAGTTTCAGGCGTGGCGGCGTTCAGCGGTGATCCCAAGGCGTGGTATCTGAAGCCGGGCGACGTGATGGAGTGCGAGATCGAAAAAATCGGCGTGCTGCGCAACCCGGTGATCGCGTGGGAGCAGGCATACGGCAAGCAGGCAGCACAAGTCTGAATCAGGACACCACAATGGCTGATGGAAAAATCTGGACGAGCGAATTGAACTCTGACCCGCAGGTGCGCGCCGGGTTTGCCGGGCGCGGCCCGGTGCGCTTTTATGACGCCACGCTGCGCGATGGCGAGCAGACGGTTGGCGTGGTGCTGAGCCCCGAGCAGAAGCTGGAAATTGCGCGCCGGCTCGATGAGCTTGGCATTGCGCGCATTGAAGCCGGTTTCCCGCGAGTGTCGGCGGAAGATGCCGAGGCAATTCGGCTCATCAGCGCGGCCGGGCTGAAAGCGGAAATCTGGGGATTTTCACGCGCGGTTGCTGAAGACGTGGATGAGCTGGTGCGGCTGGGCTTGCGCTATTCGGTGATTGAGGCGCCGACCAGCGCGATCAAGATGCGGGCTTATGGAATCGAGCCTGACGTGCTGGTGAAGCGCGTGATCAATGCAGTGAAGCACGCCGCTGCGAACGGCATCACGGTGGCGTTTTTCGCGGTTGACGGCACCCGAACCGAGCTCGACTTTTTGAAGCGCGTGTACCAATCGGCGCTCGAAGCCGGCGCGAGAGAGGTTGTTGTGGTCGATACGCTGGGCTGCTGCGGTCCTGAAGCAGTAGAGCTGCTGGTGGGCAAAGTGCGCGAGTGGTGCGGCGGAGCGGTGCCGCTGCACTTCCATGGGCACAACGATTTTGGCCTGGCCACGGCAAGCGCAGTGGCTGCGGTGCGCGCGGGCGCAACCTGGATCCAGGGAACGATTAACGGCATGGGCGAGCGCGCTGGCAATGCCGATATTGCGGAGATTGCTCTGGCGCTGCACTGCGTGTACGGAGTGGAGGTTGAATTCAACCTGGCAAAGACCCGCGAAGTTTCGGCGTACGTGTGCCGCACGGCGGGCTATCAACTGGAAGCGTGGAAGCCGGTGGTCGGTGACAACTTATTTGTGCGCGAAAGCGGCGCCGTGGCCAGCCAGTTCCACATTCCGGAAGCGATTGAGCCGTTCGCGGCCGACCTGGTTGGCGCGACGCGCGGCATCGTGCTGGGGAAAAAGAGCGGGCTCGACAGCATTGACTTGAAGTGCCGCGAGCTCGGCATTCCGCTAACGGCAGAGATGCGCGCACCGGTGCTGGCGGCGGTGAAGAAGCAGGCGGTGGCGCAGCGCGGATTGGTTTCAAACGAGCAGTTGCGCGCCATCATCGCCAGCGTGCAGAAGCAGCAAGCGGCAACGCAGGCAAGTTAGCGTCATGAGTGCGCGGCACGGCGCTGCTGCGCGAAGTGCGGCAACACGGCTTCACCGAACAGCTTGGCCTGCTCCTCGCGGTCATCGCCCCAGAGCTCAAGCATGATGCTGGTGCAGCCGGCAGCGTAATACTCCTGGAGGCGCTCGATGCAGTCCTCCGGCGAGCCGGCGATGGGGCAGACCTTCCTCAAAATTTCATCGCTCACTTTTGCCGCTGCGGCTTTGCGGCCGCCGCGCTCCATGGCTTCCGCAATCGGCTGAATTTCTTCAAATGTAAGTCCCGCCTGCTCAAGCAGCACATCGGCCGAGCCGCGGATGTTCTGCACCTTGTTGGCCAGGTACATGGCGGCCATTTCGCGCGCGCCTTCGCGCCCACGGCGGGCATCGCGATTGATGCTGCCGACGATGACCGAGCCAAGATCGAGTTGCGCAACGTCGCGGCCCGCGCGCTTCGCGCCTTCCGCCATGTTGGCGTGGGCATAGCGCACAAAGCCAGGAGTCGTGATGCTGGCGGTAAGCAGGCCATCGCTGTGCGAGCCGGCCAGGCGCTGAAGCACCGGCCCGGTGCCGGCAACAAAAATGGGAACGCGCCAGCGGGGCACGTGAGCATCGGATTTAAGCGGCGGCGCGAAGGCAGAAAACGCCTTGCCTTCGTACTTCACTTCCCCGCCGGCAAGCACTTGCTCGATGATCTCAATGCTTTCGCGCATCACGGTGGCAGGACCAACCTCCCGGCCTTTTTCGCCTTCGCCAATTTCTTTCATGAAGATTTTCGAGGCGCCCAAGCCAAGAAGGAAGCGGCCTTCACCGGCGGCTTCCTGCAGAACGCGTGCTTCCATGGCAATTTGCACGGGGTGGCGAGTGTAGGGCGAAATGATTCCCCAGCCAATGGCAACG
>JAJPJZ010000102.1 GCA_021323935.1 Terriglobia bacterium
ACCTCCATATCCTGCTCGCGCGAATTTTCGCCTATGATCATGCCTTCATAAACGTCAATGCTGGGGCCCACGAAAAGCTCCCCTCGCTCCTGAATACCCCACAAGGCATAGGCTGTAGACACGCCGGCACGGTCGGCAACCAGCGCGCCGGTGAGCCGATGAGGGATTTCGCCCTGCCACTCGATGTAGCCATCGAACAGCGAATTCATCACGATGGTGCCGCGCGTATCGGTGAGCAGCTCGCTGCGCAAGCCGATCAGGCCGCGGCTGGGGATGCGGAACTCCAGGCGTACGCGCCCATAGCCATGATTGTGCATCTTCTGCATCTCGGCTTTTCGCATGCCCATGTGCTCCATCACGATGCCCATGAACTCTTCAGGCACGTCGAGCGTCAGCCGTTCCACCGGCTCCATCACCTTGCCGTCGATGCGCTTGGTCACGATCTCAGGCTTGCCGACCATCAGCTCGTAGCCTTCGCGGCGCATCATCTCGATCAGGATTGAAAGCTGCAGTTCGCCGCGCCCCATCACGGTGAACGAATCGGTTGAACCGGTTTCTTCCACGCGAATCGAAACGTTGGTCAGCAGCTCCTTTTCCAGCCGCTCGCGCAAGTGGCGTGAAGTGACGAACTGGCCGTCTTTGCCGGAAAATGGCGAAGTGTTCACGGCAAACTGCATGGCGATGGTGGGCTCATCGATGCTGATGTGGGGAAGCGGCGCCGGATTTTCAACGCCCGTGATGGTCTCGCCAATCGTGATGCCGCTCACCCCGGCCACGGCGACAATATCGCCCAGCGTGGTCGCGGCGACATCAACCCGATGCAGCCCGTCAAACGAGAACAGCTTGGTGATCTTCACCTTCTCGAACGCGCCACTGTGCTTGGCAATCGCGACTTCTTCGCCGGCCCGCAGCGTGCCGTTGAACACGCGGCCAATCGCCAGCCGCCCCAGGTAATCGCTGTAATCAAGGTTGGCCACCAGCACCTGCAGCGCACCGGCAGCATCGCCTCGGGGCTCGGGAATGGTGCGCACGATGGCGTCGAACAGCGGCACCAGGTTCTGCCCGCGCTGTTCCGCGTCGGCGCTCGCCGTTCCCAGTTTCGCGTTGGTGTAGAGCACGGGAAATTCGAGCTGCGATTCCACCGCATCGAGATCGATGAACAGGTCGTAAATTTCGTTCAGCACCTCCTGCGGGCGCGCGTCGGCGCGATCAATCTTGTTGATGACGACAATCGGCGGCAGCTTGGCTTCCAGCGCCTTGCCCAGCACGTAGCGCGTCTGCGGCAGCGGCCCTTCGCTGGCATCCACCAGCAACATGACGCCATCCACCATCTTCAGCGCGCGCTCCACTTCGCCGCCAAAGTCGCTGTGGCCGGGCGTATCCACGATGTTGATCTTCACGTCGTGGTAAAACACCGCCGTGTTCTTGGCCAGGATCGTGATCCCGCGCTCGCGCTCCAGGTCGTTTGAATCCATGACGCGATCGACCAGCTCCTGGTTGGCGCGGAACACGCCGCTCTGCCGCAGCATGGCGTCAACCAGAGTCGTCTTGCCGTGATCAACGTGAGCGATGATTGCGATATTGCGAAGCGATGAAGCCAAGCCCTGTCCTTCCCCACCCTGTTGCGGAATACGGCCGACTGGCGATTCACCGGCTCAGGCAAACGTCATGCCCGCATAACCGACGCAGTAGCTGAGGTCGTGGTTGACGTCAGCCGAAGTGGCGTACTTCACCAGTTTACCTGCGCCGGCGCCGAGAATGCGCCCCGCCGCCAGCATTGCGACTGCCGGAGCGAAGCCGCACATGCTGATGCGCTCACGACCCACCGCCTCGGCGAGCGCGCCCGCATTGAGCCCGAGCATCGGCGCGATGGCATGCGCGTCCTTGGCCCGCGTAGCTGCATCGGGCTCGTAGTGGTTCATGTCGCTCGAGCAAACCAGCAGGATGGGTTCGTCGGCGGCCTCGACTACCGCCGCAATCGCCGCGCCCAGCGCCATCAGCACCTCGAACTCAGCCGTGCCTACGCAGATCGGGACGAAGGCGAATTCACCTGCGGCGCGCTGCAGGAACGGAAGCTGCACTTCAATCGAGTGCTCAGAGCGGTGCGCGAGCGGGTCCTGCATCAGTTGCGGCAGCGCGTCGGTAAGGTTGGCTGCCAGTTCGGCATCGATCACGGCGTTTCCCAGGGGCGTAGCCCACGCGCCCGCGGCCCAGGTTGCCAGCGGCTCGCCGCGCCCGCCGTGGTTTGGGCCCAGGATGATGAAGCGTCTGGGCAGCTCAATGGCGCCGTACACCGCGCCCGCCACGTGGCCGGAATACATATAGCCGGCATGCGGAGCCAGGCAGGCAATCGCGCGCTGCGGTTGCCCCTCGGCGTGGAGATACTGATCCACAGCCGCGGCCAGCTCAGCGCGATCGCCTGGATAAAAGCGGCCGGCAACGGCGGGCGGTCGTACTGAAGCTGGGATCATGCCGCAAGTTTTTGCAGTTGGCGAAACACCGCTGCCAGCTTCTCAAGGCCGAGCGCTTCGGCACGCGCGTCAGCCCGCGCGCCCGCGGATTTCAAGGCGGCGCGGATAGCGTCAGGGGCAAAGCTGCCCTTCAGGTTGTTGAGCAGCGTCTTGCGCTTTTGCGCAAAGCAGAGCTTCAGGAAATCAATAAACCGGCGGCGCTCCACCTGCAGCTCATCCCAGCGCGGCGCAATGGCCATGCGCAGCACGGCCGAGTGCACCTGTGGAGGCGGCTGGAACGCGCCCGGCGGCACCACAAACAGCTTCTCGACCGAGGCGTGAAGCTGCACCGTCGCCGAAAGCAGGCCATAGTCGCGGCTGCCGGGCTTGGCGGCAATGCGGTCAGCCACCTCCTTCTGCACCATGATGACGATGCGATCGATGCCTTCATACTGATCGAGCAGGTGCAGCAAAATGTCAGACGTAATGTAGTAAGGCAGGTTGCCGATGATATCGACGCGCGTGGTCGTGGCCTGCGCCGCCATGCCCGCCAGCGGCTGCGTGCGGGTGCGCAGCAGGCCCGCCAGGTTCACCGCCAGGATGTTGCCTTCGATGATTTCCACGTTCGGCCGGCGGGCAAACTTCATGCGCAACTGCGCGGTGAGCACGCGGTCGAGCTCCACCGCCACCAGCCGGCCGGCGCGCTCGGCCGCCAGTTCGGTCAAAATGCCCGGCCCGGGCCCAATTTCAACCACCGTGCGGGTAGCAATATCGCCCAGCGCATCCACAATGCGCTGCGCCGTTCGCGCATCGCGCAAAAAGTTTTGCCCCAGCTTGGGCTTGCGCGGCGCCGGGCGGTTGGCGCTGGCTTTGCGCCTTCCGGCTGCGGCTTCCTCGCCTGCGTTGACCTGTTTTCCTGTGGCCATTTAGAGTTCTATGTTCTTTCCCTGCGCGCGCCTCTTTCCTCAGGAGCGAGGCGGCAAAGGAAGTCACCGCGCATCTCACTACTGATTGGGTGGCGCCCTGATGCGAATTGCGTTCGCCGCTTCTGAGTGTGTTCCATTTTCAAAGACCGGCGGATTGGCCGACGTTGTGGGCGCACTGCCCAAAGCGCTTGCCGCGCTTGGCCATGAGCCGGTTGTGTTCCTTCCCAAGTACCGGCAAACCAAGCTCCCGCCGAACCCGCGGCGCGTGCTGCCCAGCATCACGGTGCCGTTTGACGATCAGTATCGCTTCTGCGCCGTGCTCGATGGCGGCATTCACTCCGGCGTGCAATTCTACTTTATCGATTACCCGCCCTTTTTTGACCGCGACGCGCTTTACGGCACCTCGCAGGGCGATTACCCCGATAACGCGGTGCGCTTTGCGCTGTTCAGCCGCGCCGTCCTTGAAGCCAGCAAGATCATCGGCCCGCCTGACGTGTTTCACTGCCACGACTGGCAATCGGCGCTGGTGCCGGTGCTGCTGCGCGC
>JAJPJZ010000283.1 GCA_021323935.1 Terriglobia bacterium
ATCCAGCTCCCCATGAGGTTGCCGTTGCTGGTGTAGCCATCGACAAAGCGCGGATTGAAATAATAAAAGCCGTGGCCGAGGCTGCCTCCGGGCGGCACGTCTGAGAACATTCCCTCCGCGCGCAGGTCAAGCTTCGGCAGGCGCGGAACATGCGAGAGATAAAGCCCTGACGTCCATGCGGCGCGGTCCCAGTATGCGATGGGCGAAAATTCGTCGTCGGTAAAGCCATCGGCATAGAAGGTCAGCCAGTTTCTCAGCCTGGGCAGGCGATACGAAAAATCGAGGCTGCTCCGTTCATCGCCTTCGTCCGCCGAGCTGCCCGGGGCGCCGTTGCTGGTTCCAAACAGCCCTTTCAACAACGTGTGCGAGGTGAATGGGACGCCCTGTCCGCCCATCAAAACCGTGCGCGAAAAGCCGGCTTCGAGGTTATCGGTGGGTTTAAAGCTGAGCTTTTGGCCGCTGATGAACGGCTGGTCTGCCAAGGCAGTTCCAAAATTTCCGATGATGCCGGACCCGACGCTGGCGAAGCCCGCGGGGCCAACCACAAATTCCTGCCCGCTCAGCCGGCCAAGGAAGGATTCAACCCGCACACTGCCGAGAAGCGGCACTTTGAAAGGAGAAGTGCGGCTGAGCCTGAGCATCGCAATGGGTTGCGAGTTATCACTGAACAGCATCGGGCCGGCCTGCTCCGGCCCCCACCACAACGACTGATACCCGAAGGCGAATTGCCAATCGGCGATGTCGGCGGCAACGTAGGCTTCGATTGGCCGGAAGCGGCTGACCTGGGGCTGCGCAATCGCAGGCGCCAGCGGAAACCCGTAATCGGCGGCTGAAATGGCCTGACGTGCCGAAAGCGGAAGCGCGGCTGCGGATGGCGCCTCCTGATACTCTCCGCGGAAATAGGCGGCAAACGGGCCAGCAGAAGCGCGGGCCGAAAATCCTGCAACGGCGTTACCACCCTCCTCATAAGGTCGGCCGTAGTCGTTCACAAGCGTCTGGCCGAAGTGGTAGCCATCGGTCAATGGCTGCCCTGAAATTGAGGTGTACCGCGCATAAACCGTCTCAACCGCCGCGGCACGCCGAGCGGCGCCGGTTTCAGGCAGGAACTCCGCCTGCAATGCGGCGATGTAAGGCGCAACTGCGGCAGAGAGTGAATCAGCGTTGGTGACTGCTTCGTCGAGCAAGCGGGCACATTCCCGCCGCGTCCAAGGCCGCTGCCCAACAATTGCCGAGTGAACTGCGCCCAGCGCGATAAGCCGGTCGAAGGCGGGATACACCCAGCTATCGAGCGGGACATAGGGCGAGCCCAGGCTTGAAGATTCCGGGCGGTCGCCCGAGGCGCGCTCAAACGTGCCCCAGCGCTTCAGGTCGCCATTGTTGTCGTGGTGAGCGCGATACACCTGCCGGCCCATGAACCAGCCGAGGCCGGCGCCCACCAGGGCGTCAGAAGTGAAGTGCTGGCGGCCGGTCACGCGCGCGGCGGCAATCCCCGACGCGGCGCCGTAAGACAGAAACTTGACGAACGGGCTGGGGTATTCCTCGCTCATCACGGTAGCGATGGAGAACGCCGCGGCGGCGTGGAGCGACGGGAAAGAATCTCCCCCGCTGAAGAAGCTGCCTTTGCCGTCGCCGACCAGCGGGCGTTGCCGTCCAAAGGCATACTTGCCGGCTTCGGCGATGGCGAGCGTACTGATGGCGGCTTCGCCGCTCAGGAATCCGGCTTCCGTCATGTGATCGTCGTGGCGAATCTCGCCCAGCATCCAGGCGCCGGCCACGCCGCCCGCCATGGCGGCAGCACCGTAATTTGAAAATGACTTGCTGCGCGAAATCACGCTCGAACTGGTGGGCAGGTGGCTCTCGATGCCGCGGTCAACACCCGAGGCCAGAATTGCGCTTACGCCGGCAAAGGGCAGGAGCAGGTCAAGATCAGAGGCGCGCGTGCGCAGGGGGCTGGTAAAGAAGTTGCGCTGGTCTTCGAGCAAGTTCAGCGGCAGGTCGCGCAGGCCGGTGGGATGAAAACCAGAGTTCGGCGGCAGCGGCGAAAGATTGGCATCCGGCGGCGCTTCCGCGGCCAGATGCGCTGCCTGCGTGGCGCGCGCGGCCGGCCTCGAAGAAGCGGTGGGAGAAGTCCTCGAAGGCGGTGGGGCGTCACTCTCGGCGGGCGGCGCAACCGCGGAAGACATGGTCGAAGCCGGCGCTTCGGCTGGCGGCATAGGCGAAGCCGAAGCCGGCGCAGGCGCACTGGACGGCGAGGACGCCGCGGCCGCGGGCGGCGGCGCGGAAGCAGGCGATTGCGCGCTAGCAGGCGGGACGCTTTCGCCGGGGCACGGAACGATCTCGGTCTGGCCCAGGTCAGTGCAGACGTGCTTTGGCGCGGCGGAGGGTCTTTGAGCTTGCCCGGGCGCAGAGGACTGCGCGCCGGCCAAAGTACCGGCCAGCAGCAACAACAATGCCGGGAAAGCAGGGCCCTTCATCTTTACAATCCCGCCGATTTCAGCACCGTGGCGGCCACCACCAGCGACGAAGCTAACTGCCCGGTCGCCAGCAAGGTCTGCAGCTTGGGAATGCCGATAATCTTATCGGGAACCACTACCGTATCGCCGGGCTGCAGCACGGTGCCGAGCACATTGCCGTGAAACAGGCCTGAGCCTGAGCCGATCACGCTGCCATCCGCGCGCACAATAAAAATATTTTTCTGGTTGCCGAGGTCAGTGGCCCCGCCGGCGCGATGCAGGTACCAGCCGGCGTTGCGGCCGGGCGCGTAGGTAATGGCGGCAGGGTTATAGACCTGGCCTGAGACCATGACGAAGTTCGGCCGCTTGGGCACAAACAGCGTGTCGCCGGCGCGCAATTCAATATCGGCCGGCGAATTGCTCCAGCGCGATGGGTCGCCGGTGATGTGAATCACCATGCGGCCACTGGGCGGCTGCGCCTTCAGGCTTGCGACCACCTGCTGGCGTTGCGCGAACGCCGCCTGGGCCAGCGCAGCCTGATCACTGGCCGAAGCCGCGCCGCCTTTCACGTTCATGGATTCAGCTTCAATGCGGCGAATCAGCTCTTCGCGGGTACGCTGCTGCAGTTCCTTCACCTGCTCGCGCTCCAGGATGGCGCCGGCGGGATAGGCGGTGGGGCGGAAGCCTCCGGCACGCATCAGCACCGAGCTCAGCTTTTCGCCTTCACGAATTCCATACGTGCCGGGGTGCATCACCTCGCCCGAAATCGTCACCGAGGCGCCAATGTCTTTCCAGCCCGCAAGCTGGCGGATGGTCAGCACGTCGCCATCGCGCAGGCGCACGTCAGAATCGGGAACGCCCGAAAGCGCCTTCGCGATGGGAACCTCCTGGTGCTCGGCCACCACTTTCTGGCCATCTTCCACCAGGTAGCGCGACAGGTCAGCCGATTCGCTGTACGCGCTGCGCTTCAGCCCGCCCGCCGAACGCACCAGATCACCCGCGGTCATGGCATCGCCCAGCGGATACTTGCCGGGGCGCGCAATCTCACCCTGGATGGTGACCGTGGCCGGGTCCAGGCGCTTCATGTCGCGATGAATGATCACGCGATCACGCGGCTCAAGCAGCACATTCTCAACCGCGTCGCCGGCGATGGCCTTGGCCACGTTGACGCTCAGGACTTTCATCTTGCCGTCCTGCTCGGTGCGGAACACCTGGGCATCGCCGCGGGAAGCCTCAGGCGTGAGGCCGCCGGCCAGATAAATGGCGTCGCGAAAGTGGGTTTCACCGTTGGTCAGGTGGTTGCCGGGATCCCGCACTTCGCCGCCCACCGCAATGACCGGCGGATCTTCAAAATCGTAGCGGCCGAAGACGCGCACCGTGTCAAAAGGCTGCAGCAGCGGATTGCCGTCGCTGACTTTGCCGTTCAGCGCGTCGTCAAGATTGAAGGCCAGCACCACCGGCTCATAATCGGGCGCTTGCAGGCGGATGACCTCGGCGTGCTTGCGATATGGTTCCGGCAGCAGTTCGGCGTTTTTTACGAGATCAGAGACCCGCATGCCGTCGCGATAAGCAAACTTGCCGGGGTGGAACACATGCCCGTCGAGGTAAACCGTCTTGTAGCTATAGGGCAGGATGGGAGCTACGCGAATGCGGTCGCCATCCTGCACTTTGAAATCTTCCAGCGCTTTTTGCACGCTGGCCTCGTCGTTCGACTCGGGCACGTCGAGGTTCAGCATGACGTTGCGCTCGTGCGCCTCGGTGCGCTCGACTTCAATGTGGCGCATGGTGCCGGTGGACATTACGCCGCCTGAAAGCTCAAGCAGCTCAGCGAGATTTTTTTCGCCGTGGATCTCGTAAATCGCCGGCCGCCGCACCATGCCTTCCACCCGAACTTCAGGCCCGACCGGAGGGACCAGGATGGTGTCGCCCGGCTCCAGGTGCAGCAGGTCGCCATGGACGCCGTGGATAAGCAGGTCGTAGGAGTCAACTTCCTGCACGAGCTGCTTGCCGCGGAAGTGGCGAATAATGCGGAACGAGCCCCGATCGGTGGGGCCGCCGGCGGCATACACCGCGTTCAGCGGCGTGGATAGCGCGCTGATGTCATACGCGCCCGGCCGCTCCACGTCGCCTTCAACATAAACGCGCAGGGTGCGGAGGCGCGCCAGCGAAACTTCAGCGTTGACGTCGCGAAATTGGGTGCGCAGCGCGTTCAGGATGTCACGTTGCACCGCGCCCAGGCTCCGCCCTGCCACCAGGATGGTGCCGGCTTCGGGCAAAGCGATGTGGCCTTCGCGGTCAACCGTGCGGATCAGCCGCTGCGAAACGCCGCCCCACAATTCGACCTTCAGTCCGTCGCCGGGCCCGAGCACGTAATCGGGGCCGACCGGCATATCCATGGGGAGCTGCTCGAAGTTTCCGGTGCCGTTGCGGAAAATCTCAGCGCCGAAGCGTTCAACCCGGCCGGCAGGCGCCGAAACCTGGCTGTACATGTCATAAAGCGAAGGCACGTTGGCGTAAGGATTGGGCCGGTGCTGGATGGTGGGCGAAGTTGAAGGTTTGCGCGCCATGACCGGCGCCGCGCCTCCGCCCGCGGCAGCGCTCAACATGGCCTGCTGTTGGGCTTGCTGCTGGGCGGCGGCCGAACCGTCATCGGAGTTCTGCACCTGGGCGGCGAGCGCCTGCTGCTGTGAAAGTCCGCTCATACCGGCTGAGCCTGCGCCCATGGCAGCCTGCATGCGTGAAGCGCCCAGCGAGGATTCAGGGTCGAGCGCACTGCTCATGCTCATGGAAGTGCGCGACATGCCGGCGCCGCCGGAGGAGAGCAGCATGGGCAGCTCATCGGGCCGGATAGAAGGCATGGCGGTGGGCACTTCCGAATCAGCCAGTTGGCCGCGTGCCATGGCCGGCGGAACCGCAGCGGCTGCGGGCGCGCCGCTCGCACCGGAGTATCTTGCTTTGGCGCGCTCCTGCGCCTCGACCGTTGCTTCAGCAGTCATGGCCTGGGCGCGCGCGGCGTCATTCTGCTTTTGCAGCTCGATTTGCCGCGCCTCGCGCTCGGTGGGGCGCACCGTGATGTAGCCGCGCTGCTCCAGGTCGCGGGTCACGAACGTGCGGACGTTCTCGTCTTCCTCAATCAGCCGATAGAGGTCTTCATCCTTGAAGTCGGCTTCAGCCAGCAGCCGCCCCATGTCATAGGCTTTTTCAATCAGCAGTCTCTTGATATGAAGCGTCAGGCCGGGGTCGGCCTTCAGAAAGGTGATCAGCGTGGGCGCATCGGCGGCGACGCCTTCGATGGCGGGCATGCGATCGGGGATGCGGGCCTGCCCCTGTTGCGCGGCTGCCAGTTGCTCAGCTTCGGCCCGGGTTGGGGCCGATTGCGCCACGCCCGCAGCCGCGTGAGCGGCGGCGCTGATGGAAACGCTGCCCAGGAACAGCAGCAAGGCAAGCAAATGACGAAGCGGTACAGAAAACTGCGACTTCAAAAACAACACAGCACGCTCCGGAAACACAAACGATGGATTAATTGGCGGATGAAGTCTCGATGTCACACGCGTCCACTTCAACCGCGACCGAACGCATGATGATGTCGAGCGAAACAACCACACGCAGGCTGTCCTTCTTGCGGAGCAGGATGCCGCTGCAGCCTGCAAACGGCCCGGCCAGCACGTGGACGCGCTCGCCGATCTTCAGGAACGGATGGGGTTCAGCCTTGCCGCCGGCCCGCAGGCCCTGGCGCAGCGATTCAATTTCCGCTTCGCCGATGGCAAGCGCCTGCCCGCGTGAGCTCACCAGCCGAACTACGCCGGGCAGCTCAAGGACGCGCAAACGCTCAGCCAGCGGAATATGCACAAACAGGTAGCCGGGAAACAGCGGCAATTCGACGCGGGCCTTTCGGTCAGCCCAGCGCCGCTGCGCAACATAGAGCGGCAGAAACGATTCAATGCCGCGCCCCGCCAGGTATTCAGCCACACGCTTTTCATGGCGCGAGCAGGTTTGAGCGGCATACCAGGTGGCCGCATGAAGATGCGGCGCCGGGTCAGCGGCAGCGAATGTGGTGTGCGCGTGGCCTGCCATTGCTCGCAAGATGTAGCTTCGCCCCGTCACTTACAGGGCCTGTGTGACCTAAACCCAAGTTGCTGAGATACATGCCGTATAACACCGACGGCCATGCGAACGTCGCGCCAGCCGGACGAAATTCCGCTATTGCGTTGTCGCTTTGGTAAACATCTGATGTCGGCAGGATCTCAGAAACGCAGCAAGTTTATAGCAACCACCCCGATATCCGCTACTGGTATGGAACCTTAGAGGGGGTTTGCCGGAGTATTCCTGCGCAGGCGAACGGAAACATTTTGCGCGGATTGCGGCCAACACCTTAATGCCTGCGTGAAGGCACGAAATCCAATGCCAACGCGGCACAAGGAGTTGTTACAATCGGCCGCAATGAGAATCGCAATTATCGGTTCCGGTTACGTCGGGCTGGTGGCGGCGGCATGCCTGGCGGAGCTCGGCAATGACGTAATCTGTGTTGACAATGATTCCAAAAAGCTTGCAGCGCTGCAGGCCGGCCGGATCCCGATCCACGAACAGCACCTTCCGGCGATGCTGCAGCGCAATCGCGAAAGCGGCAAGCTTAAATTTTCAGGCTCCGTGGCGGAGGCGGTTGCCGCCGCGTCGGTCGTTTTCATTGCTGTAGGCACGCCCGCCGCCGAAACCGGCGAAGCCGATTTGTCATACGTTGAAGCCGTGGCCTGCGAGATCGGGCGCAGCCTGGAAGGCTATAAAGTCATTGTCGAGAAGAGCACGGTCCCGGTTTACACCTGCGAGTGGATCCGCAAGATTATTGCCCGCAACCTGAAGTCGGCGCAGGCGTTCGACGTAGTTTCAAACCCTGAATTCCTGCGCGAAGGCACCGCCATCACCGATTTTTTGTGTCCCGATCGCATCATCGTCGGCGCCGATTCCGAGCGCGCGGCCGAAAGCCTGCGCCAGCTTTATGCGCCG
>JAJPJZ010000298.1 GCA_021323935.1 Terriglobia bacterium
AAAATGCCGATCTCGGCATGAAGGTTTCGGGGCTGGTGGTGTTTGGCACTAATCCTCCACAGCAGCCGGTCACGGAGAGCTCAGGCGGCACGCCCGATACGGCCCACGCCAACTTCACTCCCGCCGCAACTACACTCGCGGCGCTTCGCTTCTACAACAACCTGCTCGATCGGCTGCGCACCATTCCGGGAGTGGAATCGGCAACCGTGATGGGCAACCGGCTGGGCTCGGGATGGAGCAACAACACCGGCGTGCTGGTCGATGGCGCCGTGCCGGGCGGCAAGCAGTTTGCCATTGTTCGCTGGAACGAAGTTGGGCCCGATTATTTCCACGTGCTGCAGACTCCACTGGTGCTGGGACGCGACCTGAGCGATGCCGACACGCCTTCATCGCCGAAAGTCGCAATCATCAACCAGACGTTCGCTGATCGCTACCTCAAGGGCCAGAATGCGCTCGGCCATCACATTCAGGTTTTCGGCAAGAAGAGCCCGGAATACACCATCGTGGGTGTGGCCGCCAACAGCCGCTACACCGGCATTCGGGAAGACCCGCGCCCCATGGCCTACCTACCGTTCACGCAGGTGCCGACGGTGGGCGCCATGCACCTGGAGCTGCGCACCTCGCGCTCGCCCAATGCGGTGCTTGACGATGCCCGGCGCGTGCTGCACGACTTCGGAGCTGATGTTCCCATGCTGCAACCCATGACTCAGCGGGAGCAGTTTGAGGAAACCATCACGAACGATCGGCTGTTCGCACGGCTTTCCATGTTCTTCGGGATCCTGGCGGGGCTGCTGGTGGCAACCGGACTTTACGGAACGCTGGCGTACCGCGTCAGCCGCCGCACGTCAGAAATCGGAGTGCGCATGGCGATCGGTGCGCGCCCTTCGCAGGTGCTCTGGATGGTGCTGCGCGAAAGCCTGCTGATTTGCGCTGCCGGTGCGCTGGTCGGGCTGCCCGCGGCACTGGCCTGCTCGCGGCTGCTCCGCACCATGCTGTTCGGGCTTTCAGATTCTGATCCGCTCAGCTTTGCCCTTGCAGTGACCGGAGTGGTGATGATTGCGCTGATTGCAAGCGCGGTGCCGGCGCTGCGCGCCTCAGCGGTTGAGCCGGTGGTGGCGCTGCGCTGCGAGTAAGCGGCGATGGTTGCGGCGCGGGCCGCGCTAATGCGCCATTTCAGGCGCGTGCGCTCGCAGCTCTTCGCGCTGCACCGCGGACTGAATCTCCTTCGGCATGGGCGCCAGAAGCTGCTCTTTGCGATAAACCAGGTTGCTGGCGTTGAAGGTGGCCAGCTCAAAGCCGTGGCCATGCGTGATGGCGTCCGTGGGGCAAGCCTCGACACAGAACCCGCAGAAGATGCAGCGGTTGTAATCGATGTTGTAAACCTCGGCGTAGCGCTCGGCGCCTGAGATGCGCCGCTCCGCCGTGTTCTCCGCAGCTTCGATGTAAATGCAGTTTGAAGGGCAGGCGGCGGCGCACAGGAAGCAGGCAACGCACTTCTCCAGCCCGCTCTCATCGCGCTGCAGCACGTGAAGCCCGCGGAAGCGCGGCTCAAAGCGCGCGCCCTTGTAAGGGCCCGCGCCGTCAGGATAATTTTCGACAATCGTAGGCCTGAACATCTCGCGAAACGTGACGCTCATGCCCTTCAAGATGCCGCCGATGGCGCGAATTGCGTTCATAGCAACTGTTCAGTATAAATCCTCGCTCGCGTGATCACGTTTCGTCATCCCAATAAAGTGGAGGCAGCGATGGCCAAGAACCCATTCGGCAGTGACGATGCCAAAGGCAATATTGATCGCGGCACACAGCCCGAGATCAACCCTTCAGCGCCAACCACCGGCACTGAAGGCTGGGGCAATGCGCCCGATGAAGGCATGGTTCCGGGCGCGAACCCGACCGCTAAACGGCCGGGCAAAGAAGGCGGCGGTAACCTGCGCAAAAACGACTCTGACGCGGCCTGACCGGACCGCGCAACTCGCAATTCCCTGACGCGTTCAGCCGTTTCGGGCCGGGTTCAAAACCTGCCCGCGATGGCTGTGCCGCACGATCTGCACTTCCCTGCCGACACATTCATCTGCAGCACGTCGTGCCATGAGCGCCGAACGATCACCTGCCTGCAGCCCGGGCACACGGTGTTGGCGCCTTCGCTGTAGATATTGCCTTCGTACACAAACTTCAGCCCCATCTGCATGGCCAGTGAGCGGGCGCGATCGAGCGTCTCGGGCGGAGTGCGGGGCTTATCCTGCAGCTTGAAATCGGGATGAAACGCGGTGAAGTGCAGCGGAACATCGTCGCCCAGGTTCTGGAGCACCCAGCCGCAAAGCTGCTTCAGTTCTTCATCGGCATCGTTCAGCGTGGGAATGATGAGGTTGGTGATTTCAAACCAGACATCGGTTTCGTGCCGCAGCCAGCGCAGCACCGCAAGCACGGGTTCGAGATGCGTGAGCGTGATCTTGGAATAAAACTTCTCGGTGAAGGCCTTCAAGTCAATGTTGGCGGCGTCGATATGGCGATATACAGCGAAGAACGCCTCGCGCGTGATGTAGCCGTTTGAGACCATCACGGTATTGAGGCCGCGAGCGTGCGCGGCCTTTGCGATGTCAATGGCGTACTCGGCCCAGATGGTGGGCTCGTTGTAAGTAAACGCGATGTGCGGCGTGCCGTATCGCTCGGCAACATCGACCACCTGCTCGGGGCTGAGATCGGCAGCCTGCTTCTGGTCAGCCCGGGCCTTCGAAATGTCCCAGTTCTGGCAGAAAAAGCAGCCCATGTTGCAGCCGGCCGTGCCTATGGAGAAGACACGAGTACCGGGATAGAAGTGGTTCAGCGGCTTCTTCTCGATGGGATCAATCTGCAGAGCTGCCGGCCTTCCGTAGCCAAGCTGCACCAGCCGGCCGGCTTCATTCTTGCGAATAAAGCAGAACCCGGTTTGTCCCTCGCCGATATGGCAGTGGCGCGGACACAGGTAGCAGTGCAGCCGCCCGTCGGACATGGGCTCCCACCACAGCGCCTCGTGATGTACCGGCTGAATTAAGGGAAGAACCGCGGACATCGTTAACACCATTTTAGCGCGCCGCAGCCCCGGGAAAGACCTGGACTAATTGCACTGGCATCGGTGCGACCGGCCCGCACATCGCACTCAATAATAGCCAAATACATAAAGGAGTACCCTCATGGCCGACTTATCTTTCCGTAATGGTTCCGTCCTGCCGCGGCGCACCGATTGGGGCGCGATCTGGGCGGGCGTGTTCTGTTTCGTTGCCGTGTTCTCGGTGTTTGGAGCACTGGGCGTGGCGATTTTCGCCTCGAATGCCAATCCCGCCGCAAATTCGCCGGTGCTGGGGCAGAGCGTCGGTATGGCAATCTGGGCCATAGTACTGACCATCATCGCAATGTACGTTGCCGGTCGCGAAACCGGCCGGCTGGCCGACGTGCGCAGCCGGCATGACGGCTTGGTGCATGGCCTCATCATGTTTGGCCTGGCGGTGGTCGGGCTCATCGTGCTGGCTTCACTCGGCGGAACCGCGCTTACGCAAGGCGAGGCAGGCGGCACTTCCACGCATAGCCCGTACGCCTTAACCGTGGTCGCTGACCTTGGCTGGACAGGCTTTGTGGCGCTGTTCCTCGGCTGGCTGGCGGCGATGTTC
>JAJPJZ010000013.1 GCA_021323935.1 Terriglobia bacterium
GCGTCGCTGTTTTCTTCCTGCGTTGAAAACGGCCGGCCGGCAACGAACCGGGCGCCCAGCAGCGGGAACAGCGTGGCTTCGCTCCAGGCGCTGTTCACCATGTCGGTGCTGGAGCCGGCCTGCACCGCGCTGTTGCCTACCGGCCGATAAACCGCCATTTGCTCGAAGACCGTGTTCCGCTGCCGCCAATCGAGGAAATTGGGATACGAAATGTTCCACTCGCCGCGATACGAAGCCTCCGTCAGCACCACCAGCCGGTCGGGCTGCACGTAGGGCAGCGGCTTCACCAGCACCGCATTCACCACGCTGAAGATTGCGGCGTTGGCGCCGATGCCGAGCCCGAGCGTCAGAATTGCGGTGAGCGCAAACACGGGCGATTTCAGCAAGCCGCGAAACGCGAAGCGAAGGTCGAGAAGCAGCGGTCGCATGAGCAGCCTCCGTCGGATTGGCCGTCTATAGTGACAACAAACCGCGCTCGCCGCCGCAGATAAGTGGACTTGTGAACAAACCGGCTCCGCGGTCTAACAGCGAATTGTGACGGCTTCGAGGCGCATGGCTCAAGCACGTTCGCGATAGTCGCTTGTGGCGGCGAACGCGGCTATTCAGCCGGGCTGAGGACTGAAACCATACATCCATCGGGCAGTACTCGTGCTGCGAAGCCAACCGCGACGGGAGAGCCGCTGCGATGACGCAGCAGGAATCGCCCATGCTGTTCGCCGTCGCGACGGTAAGCCTCAAATTGCGCCGGCACATCGGCTGATTTGGGGTAGGTGACGTCGTCAATTGACATGCCAAGCAGATCTTCGCGATCGTAGCCCAGCAGGTCACAGACGCCGTCGGTCACGCAGATGTAGCGGCGATCGGCGTCAACATACATGACGTAATCGCCTGCAACTTCGGGATGGCCGTGGGCCTGCATCAGCAGCAGGCCCACCGCGCGCAGGAAATCGCCGGGCGTGGTCATGCGGCCCAGGTACAGATCGGCCACGCCGCCCAGGGCATCGTGACCGATGGCAAGAATTCGAGTATCGGCCGCGCGTTGCCGCGCCAGCGCAGCAATTTGCTGCTGGGCGCGGCTGGTGATCTCCTTGCCGAGGATGACGAGGGGAAAGCGGGCGGAGGTCAGCAGGGTTTCGGCTTCATTGATCCCATTCACCCAGCGCACGGGATAGCCGGCGCCGGCCAGCAACATGTTGCGCGTGCTTGCCAGTTCAGTGGCAGGAGCAACGAACAGGATGTCTTTTTCGGGGAGCACGGGCGCGAAGCTTAATGATAGCTCCAATAAATGACAAGAGCCGGGCAATGATGTGGCGAGGCGGAAACGTAAAGGTGTTCGGATTCGCACGCTGGATTCCACGCGCGCACGCCTGCGCGATCTAAGCTGCTGCAGCGCAAGAACTTATTTCGGCAGCTAACGTGCTTCGTTAACCCCCGTGGATACCGTCTTAAAAGACCTTCGTTATGCGGCGCGCAGCCTGGCGCAGGCCCGTGGGCTCACGATTGTGGCTGTGCTCACGCTGGCGCTCGGGATCGGCGCGACCACTGCGATGTTCAGCGTGGTGAACTCGGTCCTGCTGCGGCCGCTGCCGTTCGCCGAGCCTGAACGCCTGGTGCAGCTTGGCGACTTCAACACCGAGCAGCCGCGGCCTGCAATTCCCAACGGTTCGCTTTCCTACCCTGATTTTGAAGACATTGCGGCCCGCAACCAGTCGTTCAGCGAAGTCGCCGGATATGCCGACAACGCTTACACCATGACCGGCGTGGGCGAGCCCCTGCACGTCATTGCGGAGAACGCCTCGGTCAAGCTGTTTCCGTTGCTGCGAGTGCAGCCGGCGCTGGGGCGCGGCTTCCTGCCCAACGAAGACGATCCTGGCCATCACGTGGCGGTGCTCAGCAATGAGTTCTGGCGGCAGCGGTTCAACGGCGACAAGAACGTGCTGGGACGCACGTTCGCGCTGAACGGCCGCGAGTTCACCGTGATTGGCGTGATGCCGCGCGGCTTCCAGTTTCCGGTGAGGGCGCACGGCCGCGACATGTGGATCACGTTCTCCACCTACAAGGAATCGACCGATCCTAAAGATAAGCCGATGACGGCGCAGCGCGGCGCGCATTGGATGGAGGCCATCGCCAGGCTGAAGCCAGGCGTCACGCTGGAGCAGGCCAACGCCGACCTGACGTCAATTTCGAAATCCCTTGCCGCAGCTTATCCCGAAACCAACATTCGGCAGGGAATGGCAGCATCTCCGGTGTTGCGCTACGTGGTTGGCGACACCCGCAAGCCGCTGCTGATCCTGATGGGTGCGGTTTCGCTGGTTCTGCTGATTGCCTGCGCCAACGTGGCGAACCTGCTGCTGGCGCGCAGTGCGGGGCGGGCACGTGAAATTGCGGTGCGCGCGGCGTTGGGTGCAACCCGCGGGCGCATCATTCGCCAACTGGTGACGGAATCGCTCCTGCTGGCCATGGTTGGCGCCGTTGCCGGCATCGCGCTGGCGAACTGGGGTTTGGGCGCGGTGCTGCGCCTGTATCCTGAAAACCTTCCGCGCGCCTCCAGTGCCGGCGTTGACATTCCGGTGCTGCTGTTCGCCTTGTCGATTGCCGTGTTCACGGGCGTGCTGTTCGGGCTGGCGCCGGCGCTGCGCGCATCGTCACCGAACCTGAGTGAAACCATGCGCGAAGGCGGCCGCACTTCCACCGCAGGGCCGGCGCATAACCGCGTGCGTTCAGCCCTGGTCGTGGCTGAAACCGCGCTGGGCGTGATGTTGCTCATCGGCGCCGGGCTGCTGATTCGCAGCCTCGATCGCCTCTCGCACGCCGATTTCGGCATCAACGCTCGTAACCTGCTCACCGGCAACTTTGACCTAAACGAAACGCGCTACAAGGCCGACCAGATGGATGTGTTCGTGCGCGGCGCGCTCGACCGCATCCGCGCGCTGCCCGGCGTGATCAGCGCCGGCGGTGTGCTGCCGCTGCCCATGGGTGGCGATGACGACTACACCATTTCGTTCAACGTGCTCGATCATCCCACCCAGAAACGCAACAACCCGGCGGCGTCGTTCTACGTCGCCACCAACGGCTATTTTGAAACTATGCAGATTCCGCTGGTGCGCGGGCGCTTTTTCGATGAGCGCGACCAGCGCAATTCGGCGCCGGTCATGATCATCACCTCGGCATTCGCGAAAAAGTACTATCCCACCGAAGACCCGATCGGCCGCAAGATTGAAGTCGGGATTGGCGAAGGCGAAGCGCGCAAGGCATACAAGATTCGCGAAATCATCGGCATCGTGGGTGACGTTCACAAGAGCACGCTGGCGGAACAGCCCGCGCCCGCCTACTACCTTCCGCTGTCGCAGCTCATGATCAGCCCGCCGACGCTGGTGGTCAGGACGGCCGGCGAGCCGATGGCGCTTTCAACCGCGGTTTCGAAAGTGCTGACCTCGATGGACCCCGAATCGCCGCTCTACAACGCGAAGACGATGGAGGACTGTCTGGCGCTCGATCTTGGCCGCGCCCGCTTCCAGACGGTGTTGCTCGGCGTTTTTGCCGCCATTGCGCTGCTGCTCACCGCAATCGGGCTCTACGGCGTGATTGCGTATTCCGTGGCGCAGCGCACCCATGAAATTGGCGTGCGCATGGCGCTCGGCGCCTCGCGCGGCAATGTGCTTTCCATGGTGCTGAACCGCGGCGTGCAGCTTACGTTTATCGGAATCGTGCTGGGCGTGGCGGGTGCGCTCGGGCTGGCGCAGATCATCCAGGCGCTGTTGTATGAAATACCGCCGCGCGATCCCGCCACGTATTTTGTGGTGTGCATCACGCTGGGCGCGGTTGCGCTGCTGGCGAGCTACTTGCCCGCATTGCGTGCTGCCAGGGTCGATCCCATGGTGGCGCTGCGTTACGAATAGCACGACCGAGGAGGCAGCGATCAACGAGCTGCGATACGCGTTCTGCAGTCTTCGGCAGGCCCGCGGCTCCTGGGCCGGCGCAGCGCCGGCTCGCGCCGGTGAGTGTGATCGCTATCAGTCTGCGCCTCTCTGCGTTCGTCGGCCGCTAATGCGTGGCGCGCACCGCTTCCCAGGTTCCTTGCTGGCCCTCGGTTTTGAAATCGCCCACCAGCTTGCCGCCTTGAAGGGTGGCGCTGATCGCGATGGACTCGTGCTTGGCAAACACCAGCGTGGCCTGAAGTTGGTGGTCGTGCCAGGTGCCGTTCTGAATCGTCCCGGGTCCGGTGTGGGGCGAGTCCATGGTGCCGGTAACGGCCTCGCCATCGGTCTTGAAAACAAAGGCGCCCGGGACAGAGGTTCCCATCAGGTTAAAAGTTGCATTCCACTCTCCTGCAAGGGAGGGTGACTCCGTTTGCGCGAAGCTGGAGAATGCGGCGAGCGCCAGCAGGGCGCAGGCGGCGATGAAGCAGGCTTTCTTCATGAAATTTCCTTTCCGCGATTTCGAGCAGATGCCAATTCAGGTTTTCTCAAGGTGCAACATCTGTCAAAGAGTTTCATCGCGTCAGGGTGCGATCCCGAACACAGCAGCCGCAACTGTTCGGAAACGAGGGTGACCGGAGGCACACATGGAAACCATTGCCAAGGATCTTCGCTACGCGCTGCGCAGCCTGCTGCAATCCAAGAGCTTCGCCATCGTCGCCATCGTGACGCTGGCACTCGGCATTGGCGCGACCACCGCGATGTTTACGGTGGTGAATTCCATCATGCTGCGCCCGTTGCCGTACCCGGCGCCTGATCGGCTTGTCTCGGTAAACGGCTACAACACGCACCATGCGACGCCGGAGATCCCGAGCGGCAACATTTCGCTGCCGGATTACCATGACATCGTTGCGCGGAACCGCTCCTTCGAGTCGTTCGCCGCGTTCAGTTATTCGCCGTTCACCGTCACCGGCCTCGGCCCCGCGCTCCAGGTCGAGACGCAAATGGTGACCTACAACTTTTTCCACGTGATCGGGATGGAACCCGCATTGGGCCGCGCCTTCACGCCGGAAGAAGACCAGGCGGGGCATCACGTCGTGGTCATCAGCGACCGCTTCTGGCGCGCTCATTTCAACGCAGATAAAAACGTGCTGGGCCGGACATTTGAAATCGCCGGCCACGCCTACAGCGTGATTGGGGTGATGCCTGCCGGCTTCCAGTTCGCGGCGCGCATGAAGCCGCGCGATCTGTGGATCACGTATTCGCGCTGGGCCGAGATGCCCTCCGGTAGCTGCATCACGGAGCGTGGCTGCCATTCGAGCTTCGGGATTGCGCGGCTGAAGCCCGGCGTCAGCGTTGAGCAGGCTAATGCCGACCTGGCCGGAATTGCGCAGGCATTGAGCGCCGAGTATCCCGACTACAACAGCCACACCGGGTTCCGCGCTACGCCTGAGCTGACGTACATGATTGGCTCAAACCGCGCTCCGCTGCTGTTGCTGATGGGCGCCGTGACGGTTGTGCTGCTGATTGCGTGCGCCAACATCGCCAACTTGCTGCTGGCGCGCGCCAGCACGCGCAGCCGCGAGATCTCAATCCGCGCCGCCCTGGGCGCAAGCCGCGGGCGCGTAATTCGCCAACTCGTCACGGAATCGGCGCTGCTGGCCATCGCCGGCGCGGCGCTTGGAATCGGAGTGGCGTCGTGGGCGCTGGCCGGCCTGCTGAAGTTGTATCCCGCGGGCCTGCCGCGTGCCTCTGAAATCGGCATTGACGTGCGCGTGCTGCTGTTTACTTCGGCGCTCGCCATGGCTACGGGGATTGTTTGTGGCCTGGTGCCGGCGCTGCGGGTTTCGGCGCCCAACCTGGCTGCCACCATGCGCGAAGGCGGCCGCACATCCACCTCGGGCCTGGCGCACAGCCGCGTTCGCTCTTCCCTGGTAATTGCGCAAACCGCGCTCGGAGTCATGCTGCTCATCGGGGCCGGCCTGCTGATTCGTTCGCTGCAGCGCCTTTCGCACGTCGATATCGGCTTCAATCCTGGCCACCTGCTCACGGCCGAGTTCGACTTGAACGAAACTCGCTACGACAACGACCAGATCGTCAGGTTTGTAGACGAATTCGTCGGCCGGGTGCGCGCACTTCCGGGCGTAACGGCCGCTGCCGGTTCGATGCCGCTGCCGCTCGGCGGCAACGACGGTTGGGACGTCGGCTTCAACGTGCTTGACCATCCCCTGCCCAAGGGCCAGCAGCCCAGCGCGATGCTCTACCTGGTGACCAATGGTTTCCTGGAAACGATGCAGATCCCGCTGGTGCGCGGCCGCGCGTTCGATGAGCGTGACCAGCGCAACTCCGCGCCGGTGGCCATCGTGACCCAGGCGTTCGCAAAAAAATATTTCCCCGGCGAGGACCCCATCGGGCGAAAGATGGAACTCGGCGGCGGGGAGCCGGCGCCGGAACGCAAGCGCTATTACACGCGCGAAATTGTCGGCGTGGTCGGCGACATTCGCACCAGCAACCTTTCGGCAGAGCCCGCTCCTGCCTACTACGTGCCGATTCGGCAGTTGATGTGGGGCCCGCCAACCCTGGTGGTGCGCACCGCTGGCGACCCTGAAGCGCTCGCGCCCGAGCTGAAAAAAGTCATTGCTTCACTCGATCCTGAGGCGCCGTTGCATGACATTCGCACCATGGAAGATTGCCTGGGAATCGACCTGGGCCGGGCGCGCTTCCAGGCCGTGCTGCTCGGGATTTTTGCCGTCATCGCGCTGCTGCTCACCGCAGTCGGCCTATACGGCGTGATTGCTTTTTCAGTCGCCCAGCGCACCCACGAAATCGGCGTGCGCATGGCGCTGGGCGCTTCACGCTCGAACGTGCTCGCTATGGTGCTGGGGCGCGGGGTGCAGCTCACCGCGGCCGGAATTGCCATCGGCGTGGCGGGCGCGCTGGCGCTGGCGCGGGTCATCCAGGCGCTGCTCTACGAAGTGGCTCCGCGCGATCCCATGGTGTATCTCACGGTGTGCCTTGCGCTCGCCGCAGTGGCGCTGGCGGCCAGCTACCTGCCTGCCATGCGTGCCGCGCGAGTCGATCCCATGGTTGCGCTGCGCTACGAATAGGGCGCGCGCAGGGTGTACCGATATCTGCGCCGGTTCCGCGGCCCGGCAGTCGCTCTCCTTGACAATCTAGGAGTGCGGGCGTACTCTCCTTGTGCATCTAGGAGAGGCCCCCGGCAATGGCCAAATCGTTAGAGCTCGTGCAGGGCACGCTCGACATGCTCATCCTCAAGGCAGTTTCGCTGGGCCCGCTGCACGGGTATGGCGTTCTGCTGCGCATCCAGCAAATCTCGAAACAGCGGCTTGAAATTCAGCAGGGCTCGCTGTATCCCGCGCTCTATCGCCTGGAGCACCAGGGGCTGCTTGCGGCGGAATGGGGCGAATCGGAGAACAAGCGCCGCGCCCGCTACTACCGCCTTACGCCTGCGGGCCGTCGCCGTCTGCAGAGCGAAACCGCCGAATGGAAGCGCATGGCGGATGTGATGGCGTCCATTCTGCGCGCCACGCCGGAGGAAGTATGAAGTTGCTGGCGCAAATCCGGTCATGGTCCGGCGCCTTTGCCAACCGCGCGCGGGTGGAGGCCGAGATGGACGCCGAAATGCGCTTCCACATCGAATCGCGCATTGCCGACCTTGAACGGAGCGGGCTTTCGCCGCAGGAAGCGCAGCGGCGCGCGCGCGCCGAGTTCGGCACCATGGCCGACCAGAAAGACGATTGCCGCCAGTCGCTCGGCCTGCGGTTCTGGGACGACCTGCGCTCCGACGTGCGTCACGGTGTACGCAACCTCTGGCGCCATCCCGGTTTTTCCATCCTCGCGCTGCTTTGCCTCACCGCCGGCATTGGCTCGAACGCTGCCGTGTTCAGTTGGATTGAAGGAGTGCTGCTGCGCCCCTTCCCGTTAGTTGCTCATCAGGAACGGCTGATGGCGATTGCGGGCACGCGCAACGGCATCGCCGGCGAGGCAGGCAGCAGCGACGACCTTTCCTGGCCGGACTTCCAGGACTTTCAAAAAAATTGCACGCTGATTGACGCGTTCATTGTTGACCGCATCACCGGAACCACGCTTTCGATCGGCAATCACGCCAAGACCATAACCGGCAGCCTGGTTTCGTCGAATTACTTCGACGCCATGGGCATACGCCCGACGCTTGGCCGAGGGTTTCGTCCGGAAGAAGATATCGGCCGCAACGCCCACCCGGTCGTCGTGATCAGCTACCGCCTGTGGCAGGACCGCTTTCGTGGCGACCCGGCAATTATCGGCAAAACGCAATTGTTGAACAGCGTGCCGCACACCATCGTGGGCGTCGCGCCGGAGGGCTTTTACGGGACGTTTGTGGGCTGGGCCATGGATTTTTGGGTGCCGCTCTCGATGCAGGAAGTGTTCAGCCCGCCGAATTACAAGCTGGAAACGCGGAACGCTCGCTTTGTCGAAGGCTACGTGCGCCTCAAGCCTGGTGTCACGGCGGCGCAGGCGCAGGCTGAGATTTCGGCAGTGGCGGCGCGGCTTGAGCAGCTATATCCCGCGACCAATCGAGGCTGGAGCGCAAAGCTGTTTCCGCTGTGGGCCACGCCGTTCAACAACGCGGGCTCGCTGCTGCCGGCGCTCAGCATCACGATGGTGGTGGTGGTGTTTGTGCTGCTGATTGCCTGTGCCAACGTCAGCAACCTGCTGCTGGTGCGCGGCTTTGCGCGCCGGCATGAAATGACGGTCAAGCTTGCCACCGGAGCACGCCGCCAGCGGCTGGTTCGGCAGTTGCTCACTGAGGGACTGCTGCTCTCCGTCATTGCGGCTGCCGGCGGCCTGCTGCTGGCGCACTGGTGCCGAAACCTGCTCATCCTGCTGATGCCGGCACGAGGCGGCGCATTGATGAACTTGCCCGGCCGCTTTGATGCGCGAGTGCTCGCCCTTAGCATTGGAGTCTGCGTTTTTTCGGCGGTCGTGTTCGCGCTGGTGCCGGCAATCCAAACCAGCAAGGTTGACCTCGGCAGCGCTTTGCGCTCTGAAGCCGGCGGCGTGGTCGGCGGAGGCCGCCGCGGGCTGTTTCGCTCCGGCCTGATTGCCGTGCAGGTCGCGCTAAGCTTCGTGCTGTTGACCGGGGCCGGCCTGCTGCTCGCCAGCCTCGATCGCATGCAGCGCGTTGACCCCGGTTTCACGCTTGATGGCTCGCTGGTCACCCGCCTCGGCTTTGTGCAGGCAGGCTACACTCCGCAACGCGCTCACGATTTTGAAGATCGCCTGGTGGATCGGCTCAAGGCATTGCCAGGAATTGAAGCCGCGGCATTCGGCCGCGGCATTCCATTCAGCTACACCGCCTACAACTCAACTCCGGTGGCTACTGACGGCAATCAGTTGCCTGAATCGCAGCTGCCGGTGCTGAACTACAACGAGATCGGACCCGGCTATCTCTCTACCCTGGGCATTCCAGTCATGGCGGGGCGCGAATTCACTCGCGCCGACAACGAAAGCGCGCCGCTGGTTGCGATTGTCAATCAGGCGATGGCAGAGCAGCTCTGGCCTCGGCAAGACGCGGTCGGCCGCCGCATCCAGGTGGCTGGCCGCTGGCTGCAGGTCATTGGCGTTGCCCACGACGCGCATTACTCAAAGATCAACGAAGACGCCGTTCCATTTTTCTACATTCCCCTGCGCCAGACGAGCGTGGCAGGACCCGCCCTGCAGGTGCGCACAGCTCTCCCGCCGCAAACCGTTGCCGAATCGACCGTCCGCGCGATTCAGGATCTCGACAGCGACCTCTCGATCGATGAGGTCATCACAATGCGTGAGCAAGTGGAGCGCACCATGGCGCCGCAGCGGGTGGCGCTGATCATGATGAGCGCTTTCGCCATGCTCGCCGTCGCCCTCGCCATGGTGGGCCTTTACGGCGTGATGACCTATGCAGTTTCCCAGAGCCGCCGCGAATTCGGCTTGCGAATGGCCTTGGGCGCGACGCCACAAAACCTGCTGCGCCTGGTCATTTCGCATAGCCTGGCGATCACCGCCATTGGCATGGCCATCGGCATCACCATCGCGCTCGCAACTTCAAGATTGCTGGGGTACCTGCTGTACGGTGTAAGCCCGCGTGACCCGGTGCCATTTCTTGCGGCAGTGGCCGCACTGGCGGTGGCGGCGATTGCGGCGAGCTTTGTGCCGGCGTGGCGCGCATCCCGCATCGATCCGCAGCACGCGCTGCGCTATCAATAAGTGCTATGGTTGCAGGCTGTACGCCAGGTCGTAGGAGTGCTTGCCGGCTTCCATTTTGATCGTCATCGAGCCGGCCAGGCCTGCCAGTTCTCCGGTGCCGGAATCGGGCACGACCGTGACGCTCAGCGTTGTCTTGCCGCGCGTCGCGGTGCCGCTGTGCTGCAGCACAAAGCTGCCGCTGCGGCCGTTCAGGGTTCCGGTCACACGTTCAATTGCCACGTACCCGCCGGAGCCGTTCGGCCCGGGAGGCGGGCCTGAGGTCAGCATTTCACCTGCGCCGCGGCCCTCAAGATCGCCGTGATATTGCTTTTCGATCGCGAGGCGGCCGAGCCCGCCGCCGCTCTCCGATGCAGGCAGTGGCGTGACCTTGATGTCAAATGTGCCGGTGGCATGTTGCTGGCCGGCCGGCGCCGGAGCCAACGCTTCGTTCGTCATAATGCCAGGCCCTCGATCAGCGAAGGCAACTGCCGCCGCCATCATCAGTGCAATCGTCAGCTTCATGTGATTGATGTATTACGCCGCTGAAAGCGCGGTTCGGGCGGCGGCTCGTCATCCTTCGAAAAATTGCGCCAGCGATCGCAGCCGCTCATATCGGCGCTCCATCAACTCATTGGGTGAGAGTGATGCGAGCGCGCGTAATTGCTTTTGCAGCTCAACATCGAGCAGCCGTGCCGCTTCGTCGTGATCATTTTGCGCGCCGCCTTCGGGCTCCGGAACAATGCCGTCAACGCAGCCGAGCTGTTGCAGGTCGTCAGCCGTGATCTTCATGGCTTCAGCGGCCAGGTCTTTCTTGGCAGCATCGCGCCACATAATGGCGGCACACCCTTCCGGCGAAATGACGGAATAAATGGCATTTTGCAGCATGAGCACGCGGTCAGCCACGGCAATCGCCAGCGCGCCGCCCGAACCGCCTTCGCCGATCACGGTAGCGATGGAGGGCACGCGCAGCCGCGCCATCTCACGCAGGTTACGCGCGATGGCTTCACCCTGCCCGCGTTCTTCCGCGCCCAGCCCTGGAAACGCGCCCAGCGTATCCACAAAACTCAGCACCGGCCGCCCGAACTTTTCAGCCAGCTTCATGGCCCGGAGCGCCTTGCGATACCCTTCCGGGTTCGGCATGCTCCAGTTGCGCGCCAGCTTCTCTTTGGTGTCGCGCCCTTTCTGCTGCCCGATTACCATGACTTCTTCGCCGTGGTAGCGCGCCATGCCGCACACCATGGCCTGATCGTCGCCGAAGGCGCGGTCGCCATGGATCTCGCTGAAATCGGTGAACAAGCGCTGGACATAATCGAGCATGTAGGGCCGCTGCGGATGCCGCGCCAGTTCGGTGATGCGCCAGGCATGCGTGTGCGCATGGATCTGCTTGCGCACCGTCTCAAGCTGCTGATGAAGGTTGTGGAGTTGCCGGCGCGCTTCCTGGTTGCTGCCCGCCACGGCATCCAGCGCCGCGATTTGTTTTTCAATCTGCTCCAGCTCTCGCTGCGCATGGCTGGCGATGCTGTCGCTTTGGCCGTCTGCTTCGCTCACCATATTCCATGCAGCCTGTGCCTGCTGGCCCAGCAGCTCAGCGGCATAGCGCACTCCGGCAGCCACTGCGGCATCTGACGCTGGTTCTTTTCGCCGCGCACGCATGGCTGAGTAACCTTCCAAAAGGGCGACCTTCCGGCCGGCGATCCAGGATCGACGGCGAAAACCTAGTCCACGACTCTGACGCTTCCGCGCCCGCACAGGCTTTCCACCTGGGCAATAAAAGCGCGGTCCGGAGTCACAGTATATCGTTCCGGCTCCATCACAACGACGAAATCACCGGCGCGCTCCACATCGAGCAGCACCTTGGCTTCGCCCTTGCGCTCCGTGCACAGCGAATGCAGCGCATCCACCGTGTTCTCCGTCGCCCGCTCGAGCTGAATGCGAATGCGCAGCGAGCGCGGCAGCTTCGGCCTGGCTTCCGCAAGCGGTGTGAGATCAGCAATTGTGAGCTTCGGGTTTGAGCCTTCCTCCACCCTCACGCCCGCTTTCACCAGCATCGGAACTTCGATTTTCAGCTTTTCGCTCAGCCGCCGGTAGGCCTCGGGAAACACCACGGCATCCACGGCGCCATTCATGTCTTCAAGCCGGCCCTGCGCGTAGAGATCGCCTTTTTTCGATTTCATCACCCGAATGCCGGTCACCACGCCGCCTACGCAAATGGTTTCATCTTTCGCGGTGCTCTGCTTCATGGCCAGCACCTGGTCGGTGGTCTTCGCGTCAAAATCCAGCAGCTTCTCGCGATACTTTTCCAGCGGATGCCCGGTGATAAAGAAGCCGAGGATCTCCTTTTCGTTTTGCAGGCGCGTGGGCTCGTCCCAATCGGGCACGTCGGGCAGCTTGTCGTTGTTGGGCTGCGCCGTCTGGTCCGGCGCAAACACGCCAAACAAGCCGTGCTGGCCCATTTCGGCCGCGCGTTGCGACTTCTGCGCCCGCTCCATGGCCTTATCGAGCACCGCCATGAGCTGCGCGCGCCGCCCCAGCGAATCCATGGCGCCCGCCTTGATCAGCGACTCAAGCACGCGCTTGTTCAGCAGCCGCAGATCCACCTTTTCGCAAAACTCAAAGATCGTCGAGAACTGGCCGGCTTCCTTGCGCGCCGCGATGATCGATTCAATTGCATTGCGGCCCACATTCTTTACCGCCGCCAGCCCAAACCGAATGGCGCTGCCATGCGGGGTGAAATTGGCGTCGCTTACATTGATGTCCGGCGCTTCCACCGCAATGCCCATTTCGCGGCATTCTTTGATGTACTTCACCACTGAGTCGGTGTCGCCGGTGATCGAAGTCAGCAGCGCCGCCATGAACTCAACCGGGTAGTGCGTTTTGAGATATGCGGTTTGATACGCCAGCAACGCGTAGGCCGCAGAATGCGCCTTAGGAAAGCCATACGCGGCGAACTGCTCCATCAGGTCAAAAATCTTTTCGATCTTCTTCTGCGGGTAGCCACGCTCCACCGCCCCTTTAATAAACCGATCGCGCTGGCGGGCCATCTCTTCGGCAATCTTCTTGCCCATGGCGCGGCGCAGCAGGTCAGCCTCGCCGAGCGAGTAGCCGGCCAGCGTGTTGGCAATCCGCATCACCTGTTCCTGGTAAACGATGACGCCGAATGTCTCCTTCAGTAACTGCTCAAGCTCGGGCAGTTCGTATTCAACCTTGCGCCGGCCCCACTTGCGCTCAATGAAGTCATCAATCATGCCGCCCTGGATCGGTCCCGGGCGGTAGAGCGCGTTCAGGGCGGTCAAGTCTTCAATCGAAACCGGCTGGTAGCGCCGCAGAACATCGCGCATGCCGTGCGATTCAAACTGAAACACGCCCGACGTCAGCCCTTTGTGGAACACGCTCTCGTAGGTCGTAGCGTCATCGAGCGGAAGCCGCTGCAGATCGAGCTTTTCGCCGCTGTTGTGCTCAATCAGCTTGACCGCATCATCCAGGATGGTGAGCGTGGTCAGCCCGAGGAAATCCATCTTCAGCAGGCCCATCTTTCCGATGGCGCCCATGTCAAAGGCAGTGACAATTTCATCGTTCTTGGTGCGGTGCAACGGCACCAGTTCGATGAGCGGCCGCGGCGAAATCACCACGCCCGCCGCGTGCACCCCTGAGTTGCGCGCCAGCCCTTCCAGCTTCATCGCGATATCAATCAGCTCGCGCGTTTGCGGCTCGTTCTCATACGCCTGCTGCAGCCCGGGCGAATCCTGCAGTGCCTGTTTCAACGTGATGTTCAGCGTGGTCGGCACCATCTTGGCGATGCGGTCCACGTCGGGATAAGGCACGTCCATGGCGCGGCCCACGTCTTTGATCGCAGCCTTGGCCGCCATGGTTCCGAACGTGATGATCTGCGCCACATTCTGGCGCCCGTACTTCTGCGTCACATAATCGATGACCTCGCTGCGCCGGTTCATGCAGAAATCCATGTCGATATCCGGGAAGTCAACGCGCTCGGGATTCAGGAAGCGCTCGAAGAACAGATCGTTTTGCAGCGGGTCGATATCGGTGATGCGGAGTGAATAGGAAACCAGCGAACCTGCCGCCGAGCCGCGGCCCGGCCCGACCGGAATGCCGCGGTCTTTGGCGAAGCGCACAAAGTCCCACACGATCAGGAAGTATCCCGAATACCGCATCTGCTGGATCATGCGGATTTCGCGGTTCAGCCTCTCCTCGTATTCGCTAATGGCGTGCTTCAGCCGCCCGGCCTGCGCCATTTCGTCGAGCAGCCCGGCGCGACGCGCGGCGAAGCCCTGCCGGCATTCGTGCTCAAAGTAGCTGTCAACCGTGAAGCCGGCGGGCACCGCAAATTCGGGGAAGGGATCGGCGATTTTCTGGAGCTTGAAGTTACAGCGCTCCGCGATCTCAACCGTGCGCTTCAGCGCGTCAGGCCGGTCGCGGAACACCTGCGCCATCTGCTCCGCGCTCTTGACGAAGAACTGGTTGGTCTGGAACTTCAGCCGGTTCGTGTCCTGCACGCTTTTGCCGGTCTGCACGCAAACCAGCACATCGTGGGCGTGCGCATCGTCTTCGCACAGGTAATGGCTGTCATTGGTCGCGACCAGCGGAATGCCGGTTTCTTTCTCGAGGCGCAGCAGGTCAGCCTGGATGCGGTGCTCGGCTTCCAGGCCCTGATCCTGAATTTCCAGGAAGAAATTCTCTGCGCCGAAAATTTCGCGGTAAAAAGTCGCCGCCTTGTGCGCCTGCTGGTAGCGCCCTTCCATCAGCGATTCGCAAACTTCGCCCTTCAGGCAGCCGCTCAGCCCAATCAACCCGCGGGCATGCTCCGCCAGGAACTTCTTGCTCACCCGCGGCTTGTAATAAAAGCCCCGCAGCGAAGCCTCAGACGTGATCTTGATCAGGTTCCGGTAGCCTTCTTCGTCCTGCGCCAGCACCAGCAGATGGTTGTAGGTATCGCCATCCGGCGGCGTGCGCTCGGTATCGTGATCGTCTTTTTTGCAGATGTAGAGCTCGCAGCCGACGATCGGCTTGACGCCCTTGGCCTTGGCCGCGTTGTAAAAAGCTGCCGCGGCGAACATGTTGCCGTGGTCCGTCACCGCGACCGCCGGCATGTTCAGCTCGGCCACGCGCGCCACCAGCTTATCCACATCGCAGGCGCCATCCAGCAGGGAATAATCCGTGTGCAGGTGCAGGTGAACAAAATCGGCCATTTGGCAGCGGGCCCCGGAGAGTTGGATTTGGCTGGTGCTTTGATTCTAGCCGCTTTCACCCGATCCAATGATGTGGAAATGCCGGTCAAATCCCGCGTTCTCGCCGGCGCCTGCTCCGGCAGCCGGCCGCGGGGTCACACCGTCATTCTAATGCGCGCGGCGCCATGCCCCGAACCATTAAGGCTTAACCTGGGGCCCGCCGATGGTGTTGCTGGCTGCCGGCGGGGGCGACATCTGGATGAGCTGTGACCCCGGCGGCTGATTCAGCACAAAGCGGTCAGGCGCCAGCGGCGCATTAATCTGCACCTTCACCATCTTCAACGTGATGGTGTACTCCTCCTGCGGCCGGTTGATTTCCACCTGCGAAGGGAAGCTGACGCCGTCATAGGTCTGGAAGGCGTCGTAGCGGGCGTCGGTCACCGGATTGCCAAAGCGATCATAGATAAGCTGGCGGTGCGGCTGCAGGTCGGTGCGGCTGAAGATGATTTTTCGAGCCAGGAAGGGCCCCTGGGGGTCGCGTGAGATCACGATGAGCTCGTAATCGGGCTGCTCAACAATGCGCTTGCTGTTAGGCTGCTGCACTTCTTCAATTCCAACCTCGAGCACGGCATCGTTTGGATCGACCGAATGCAGCAGCAGCGCGCTAAAGATCACCTGCGGGCGCAAATTCTCCAGCGGGTTGGCCGAGGGATGCACGACTTCATTGCTGCCCACGTAGAACTTGTTCTTCGACGGAATGGAAAGCTTGAAGCGGCCGCCTTCGCTCACCATGTCAAACGCGGTGTTGCGCACGAAGGGAAACAGCCCGATCATGCGCAGCATGTCGGGCTCGCGAACCAGCAGGTAGCCCTTGATGTCGGTGTAGTCCGTGACCGTGCCCTTTTTTTGCCCGCCCACGCTGGCGGCGATATCCACGGTGGCATCAATGGTGTGGATCTTGGCTGCCTCAGAGTTGATGGCCTCGATAAGCTGATCGCGCGTGGCTTCCTTCAAACTAAGCGTGTTCAGCACCGGGCCGTTGTAGCCGTGCCGGTGAAACAGGCAGCCGGTAAGCGGACTTACCAGCAGAACGAGCAGAATGATGCGAAACCTTTGCATGCAGGTCGGGCAGAGGGTCAAGGGGTCTAAAGGTCAGTATAAATGGTGGCGCCGACGGGTGGTTTGGCGCGCCAGGGCTACCGGTTGGCATTGCCCGCCACGGCGCGCCGGTAGGCCAATACGTTTTTCTCATGCTCGTCGAGCGTGGCGGCAAAGCGGTGATGCCCGTTGTTATCGCTTACAAAATACAGGTAGCCGGTGTTTGCCGGATGCAAGGCCGCCTTCAGCGAGGCTTCCCCGGGATTGCAGATCGGGCCGGGCGGCAGGCCGGGGAACTTGTAGGTGTTGTAAGGCGAGTTGGCTTCCAGGTCAGAACGATGAATCTGGCCGGTGTAACGGCCGTCGAGCAGTGAAGCGTAGATCACGCTGGGATCAGCCTGCAGGGCGATGTGGCGCTGCAGCCGGTTGTAGTAAACGCCAGCCACGGTGGCGCGCTCTTCCGGCGCGCCGGTTTCTTTTTCGACGATCGAGGCCATCGTTACGGTGCGGTGTACGAAGTCGGCTTCGTGGCCGGCATCAGGCGCTGCCCCGGGCGGGGGAATCAGGTCGAGTTCACGCGCTTTCTGGCGGAAGCGGCGCACCATCTCGGTGGCGATGTCCTGCATGGTTTGCGCCCGCGTAAACCGATACGTATCGGGGAACAGGTAGCCCTCAAGCGAGTGTGCCTGCGGGTCAATGTCCCTGACCATCGCGGGATCCTCCGCTACGCGCAGGAAGTCATCGCCCGAACCCAGGCCGGCTGCCTCGATGGCGCCGGCAATATCGAACATATTGAGGCCTTCCGGCACGATCACGTTGTGGAAGTAAATATCGCCGCGCGCCAGGCGGTCATACACCTGGATGGCGCTTTGCGCCTGGTCAAACAGGTATTCGCCGGCCTTCAACCGCCGCAGCCGCACCGCGTGCAACAGCATGAAAGCGTTTGCGCTGCGGATGACCCCCTGGTTCTTAAGCTCGGTGGCAATGCGGCGCGAGGACCACCCCGGCCGCAGCAGCACAGTCGCCGGGCCGGTCTGCCCGGCAACGCGAGGCACGCTTGGCCGCTTGGGCACGGCCAGCGACCAGGCCAGCCAGGCAGCAGCCGCGAGCAGCACTATGCCGACGAGCTGTAAAAACCGGCGCATCGCTCGATAGTTTAGATGATCACGGCAGCCAGAAATCCTGCCGGAAGGTCAGTACCTTTGGGACAATTTTTGGGGCGAAGGGTGCTTTCCACAGTTCTGTGGAAAATCTTGTGGATAATGTGCAACCACTGCTCCCGCGGCCTAGGAATTCAGATACTTACACTGTTTGCCCAGATTTTGAGTCAGCGGCAAACGATTGAAATCAAGAAAGTTGCACCTCAATTGCTGCACTCAGGCGAACGCGCGCGCCCAGGCGCAGGCAAGCCGGCCGGAGCTTTGAGTTTTGCACATTAACGCAGTGTTAACGGGCTAAATTGGCCCGATTGCTCAAAGGTTAACAGCGCCGCACTCAAGCATTTTCGCCGACGCGCAGCACCGCCAGGAAGGCCTCCTGCGGAATATCGACGCGACCGATGCGTTTCATGCGCCGTTTGCCTGCTTTTTGCTTTTCAAGCAGCTTGCGCTTGCGGGTAATGTCGCCACCATAACACTTAGCCAGGACGTTTTTTCTGATCGCCGGCACGGTTTCGCGCGCAATGATTTTGGCGCCGACTGCAGCTTGAATGGCGACTTCAAACATCTGCCTCGGAATCAGTTCTTTCATCTTGGCCGCCAGGGCGCGGCCGCGGTCGTAGGCGAAATCGCGATGCACAATGATAGAGAGCGCGTCCACGGCGTCGCCTGCCACCATGATGTCAAGCTTCACCATGGGCGATTCCCAGTATCCCGCCAGGTGGTAATCCAGCGAGGCGTAGCCGCGCGAGACTGATTTCAGGCGGTCGTAAAAGTCGAGCACGATTTCGTTCAGCGGCAGCTCATACGTGAGCATGACGCGCGAAGCGCTCACGTACTCAAAGCCTTTCTGGCGGCCGCGCTTTTCTTCCACCAGCTTCAGGATTCCCCCAACGTATTCCTCGTTGGTCAAGATGGTGGCCAGGATCACGGGTTCTTCGACCTTGGCAATTTCGCCTTGCGGCGGCCACTTGGACGGATTATCGACTTCGACGACGTCGCCGTCGGTGCGGCTGATTTTGTAGCGCACGCTGGGCGCGGTGGTAATCAGGTCGAGCTGGTATTCGCGCTCCAGCCGCTCCTGGATAATTTCCATGTGAAGCAGGCCGAGGAAGCCGCAGCGGAAGCCGAAGCCGAGGGCCACAGAACTTTCAGGCTCGAAGAAGAATGAAGAGTCGTTCAGGCGCAGCTTTTCCAGGGCCTCGCGCAGCAGCGTGTGCTCATGGGCATCGACGGTATAAAGCCCGGCGAACACCATGGGCTTCAGTTCTTCGAATCCCGGAAGCGGCTCAATGGCCGGGCGGTCGTCATCCGTGATGGTGTCGCCGATCTTGGTGTCGGCAACGTTCTTCAGGTTGGCGAACAAGAAACCGGCTTCACCGGCCTTCAATTCTTCAATCTCGACCGGCTTCGGAGTATTGACGCCGAGCGTTTCCACTTCAAAAACTTTGCCGTTTGACCACAGCCTGATCTTCTGGCCTTTGTGCAGCGTGCCTTGGAAGACGCGGAGGAAAACGCCGACGCCGCGGTAGGGATCGAACCAGGAATCAAAAATCAGCGCCTGCAGCGGGGTTTCAGCCGAGCCCTTGGGCGGCGGAATGCGCTTCACGATGGCCTCAAGAACGTCAGGAACGCCTTCGCCGGTCTTGGCGCTGACCGGCAGGGCGTCTTTGGCGTCGAGGCCGACCGTCTGCTCGATCATCTCCTTGGTGCGAGTGATGTCGGCGCTGGGCAGGTCAATTTTGTTGATGACCGGAATGATCTCCAGGCCATGATTGATGGCGAGGTAGGCGTTGGCCAGCGTCTGCGCTTCAACTCCCTGGGTGGCATCGACCAGCAGCAGCGCGCCTTCGCACGAGGCCAGCGAGCGCGACACTTCGTAGCTGAAATCAACGTGGCCGGGGGTATCGAGCAGGTTGAGTTGATACTGCCGGCCATCGCGGGCCGTGTAATTCATGCGGACGGCGTGCGCCTTGATGGTGATGCCTCGCTCCCGCTCCAAGTCCATGGCATCGAGCACCTGCGCCTGCATCTCGCGCGCGCTGAGCGCTCCCGTCAGCTCAAGCAGCCGGTCGGCAAGCGTGCTTTTGCCATGGTCGATGTGCGCGATGATGGCAAAATTGCGTATGAATTCTCGCTGCATGTGAAGGCGGGGCTGTTGATTCTTGATTTTATCAGTGCGGCAGCCATGCGTCGCACCGCACGCGGCCGGTCACGCGGGGATGAAACGACGCTACAGCGACGCGAGGCACAGCGGCGGAGCGGTGACATGCCATTGCGCAGTGTATGAAAACGCGTGAGAATAGCGGCACATTCGTCCACCTTTTCTTCGGGACTTGCCATGAACTCACCCACTGCCTATGCTCCGGCTGTCGCAGCGCCCGCCGGCGCTCCTGTTGAACCTGAGCCGGCACACGTCGAGGCACGCTGGAGTCTTGCCACTCGCGTCTTATTCCGTTTCGCGTTCGCTTACTTCGGTCTGTACGTTCTGCCCTTTCCCATCGATCTGCTGCATTGGCCCGGCAGCGACTATGTGATTCCGCCGGTCCGCTGGTACATGGAAGCCGGCCACAAAGTGGTGCCCTGGTTCGGCAAGCACGTTCTGCACCTGGCTAGCGACATCACGGTCTTTCCCAACGGCAGCGGTGACACCACCTACAACTGGGTGAGCACGCTGATGGGGTTGATCGCCGCGGCGGCGATCGCGTTGATCTGGACAGCCCTGGACCGTAAGCGGCTGCAGTACACGCGGCTGCACGGGTGGTTCCAGATCCTGGTGCGCATGTGGCTGGGCAGCGTGCTGGTTTCGTATGGCGCGTTCAAGCTGTTTCCGTCGCAGTTCCCGCCGCCTTACCTGGCGCGGTATTTCGAGCGATACGGCGATTCATCTCCCATGGGGATCCTGTGGACCCTGATGGGAGCTTCGCAGGGCTACTCGTTCTTCAGTGGCGCGGTAGAAACGCTCGCCGGCGTGCTGCTGTTTGTTCCGGCTACGGCGCTGCTGGGCGCGCTGATCGGCGCGGCCGCCATGCTGAACGTGTTTGCCCTGAACATGGGCTTTGATGTGCCGGTAAAGCTTTATTCCTTTCACCTGATGATGGCAGGCATCATGATTGCCGCCCCGGACCTGCCGCGCTTGTGCAATTTTTTAATGCGCGGCCGGGCCATCGAGCCGCGCGCGGACGCCCCGCTGGTGTCACGGCGGTGGGCACGGCGCACTCTGCTTGGAGCGCAGCTTGTGATCGGCGCCTACCTGCTGGCCCTGCTGCTGTTCAGCTCGCACAGGCAGTCGCGAATGATTGCCGAATTCGGACGCAAGACGCCTAATTACGGCGCATGGGCAGTCGATGAATTCATGCTCGACGGCGTTGCGCGCCCGCCGCTTACCACTGACCCCGAGCGCTGGCAGAACTTCATCGTCCAGGGGCCAACCGGCGCCGTCATCGTGCCGATGAACGGCACGCTCGACCGCTGCCAGGCCAAGCTGGACGAAGCCCACAACGCGATCGAAATCACGAGCTCTCAGCCCAAGTGGTCGGCGAAGCTGACCTATCGCCGCGAAGGCGACAAGCTCACGTTCGAAGGCACGCGCGACGGTAAGCCGGTGAAGATCGCGTTACACCGCATCGATCCGCAATGGCTGCTGAAGACGCGCGGCTTTCACTGGGTGAACGAGTTCCCGTTCAACCGGTAGGGCAAGCTGATCGTCGGATGAACCGAGCCTTGAAGAATATTCCACGGCTGGATCACCCGACGATCTGCTGGTTCTCAGTGGTTCTTGAAGCCTTCGCGATAACCGTCGGCGTAGCCCTGGCGGTACGCTGCCTTCCAGGAATCCTTGTTGCCGAACGAATCCTGATAGGTGCGGTCAGCGTGTTTATAGTTGTCGGTGTCGGTGGGGCGGAAGCTGTGGCCGGCATTGCGGTCATTGCGTCCATCCATCAGCCCGTCCTGGTAGCCGACGTTGCGGGCCGAATCAAACGCCGCGCCGGGGGCTTCGCCCTGCGGCAGAGAGTTTGGGTTTGCCACTGCGGTTGAAACCGAGTTGAAGCCGGCGCGATATCCATCCTGGCACGCCTGGCGCTCGTCGCTGTGCTTCCAGTGGTTAATGTTCAGATTGCCCGCATTGCCGTGGCGAGCGTCGTCTTGACCGCGCTTGAAGCATTCCTGGTAAGCCTTGCTGTCCTTGTGGTCGGCGTGCGCCAGCGGCGCGAACGCAAACAAAGCTGCCGCTGCGGCGAGCGACAGAACCCTGAAAAATCGCATTTGCCCCTCCTTAATCTTGCTGTGTATTTAGACGAGGTCAGCGGGGCGCGGTATGCCTCGCTGCATCTTGCGTGAGAGTTGCTGCGCAATTTTCCCGGGGGCTACGCGGAGCTGCGGTTGGGAAGAGCTACCACGATCGGGCGATTCCACTCGCGCAGGCGATCAGCGATTGGCGAGATCGAATTCCATGTACAGCGTGCTGGGCTGCGGATTGGTGATGTAGGGAGCGATTTCGTAAAAGCCGAGGACGCGATACAGTGCGACCGCCTCGGCCATTACGTCGGCGACCGTATCGAGCCGCATTTTGGCGTAGCCGATCTGGCGGGCTTCATCCATGAGCGCCAGCGCCAGCTTGCGCCCAATTCCCATGCCGCGAAACGCTCGACGCACATAAAGGCGCTTCATCTCGCAAAGCGCGGTTTCGCCGACGTGCTGCCCGCTCACATCAGCACCGGCCAGCGGCCGCAGGCAGCCGCAGCCGGCGACCTGGCCGTTGACCAGCGCCAGCAACAGCCGGCCTGCCGGCGGCGCGTATTTACCGGGCAGCGATGCCAGCTCCTGGTCGAAGCCCTGGAAGCACAGGCTGAAGCCCAGGGAGTTGGCGTATTCGATGAATAACTCGCGCGCGGCGGAAATATCGGCATCAGACGCCGCTTGCGCAATGGTTAATTCGCGAGCTTGAGTGCGCACAGCCATACGAGCCGGGCAGCCTCCCTGCCTCAGATCAGCAGCATCTTATCAGCGAGATGGACGTCGGCAGAACACCTGGCGACGGCGAGTCACGCCGCCTTCAACAACTTGAAGCCGAAGTCCACGACCTCAGCCGGCGCCTCGACCGCCTGGAGAAGCTTTCAGCCCCCGGCAGTGCGGCCGTTGGGCGTGAAGCACAGCAAAGCCGCCGCGCCGCATTTGAAGCACGGGTCGGATCGCAGTACCTGAACCGAGCGGGGATTATCGCGCTGTTGATCGGCATTGCCTTCGCGGTGCACTGGGCGTTCAGCAACAATCTGCTCGGCGCCGCTGCTGTGCTCGCACTGGGCCTGACCGGCGGGCTCGCAATCATTTTTGTTGGGCAGCGGTTTATCAGGCGCGGATACTCCGCCTTCGGGCTTTCGCTTGAGGCGCTGGGAATCGCCGCGCTCTACGTGGTGTTGTGGGCGGGTTTCGAGGTTTATCGCGTGTTCGGCGCCGCGGTTGCGTTCGCCGGCATGGTAGCAATCACCGCTGCCACCGCAGCTTCCGCAATCGCGCAACGCAGCGAACTCCTGGCTATCTTTGCGTTCCTGGGCGGCTTCGCCACCCCGTTACTGCTGGCGGCCGACCATGGCCGCGAATTCGCGCTGCTCATCTACCTGCTGGTTGTGACCTGCGGCATGGCCCTCACCGCGGCTTACCGCCGCTGGAGCAACCTGCTCATCGTGAGTTTCTACGCCTGCGTGGCGGTTACGACTGCTTCTTTGATTTCGAGCACTCAGGGCCTGGCCACGGACCTGCCGCTGGTGACGGCGTGTTACGTGGTGTTCGCAGCCGCCACTTTCCTGCTGCGAGAAAACCGGCGTGCGGTTGCGGCGGTGCTTCCGGCGGCGACGGCGGCATACCTTGAATTCGTCGCGCTCACGCTTTCGCCCACCGAAACCGGCCTTGTCGAAACTGCTGCCGGCGTTGCGCTGCTGCTGATGGCGGCACGTGCAGGCGCACGCATGGCGCTTTACGCGAGCGTGGCGATTGGCTGCTTCGTTTTTGCGCTGCCGGCGCTGCTGGGCTGGCAGTGGCCGAGTTCGCTGGCCTGGATCGCACTCAGCGTGGTGCTGATGCTCATCGGCTTTCGCCGCGCCCTGCCGTTCCTGCGCTGGTCAGGCCTGGCGCTGATTGCGATAGCGACCCTGAAAATTTTTATTTTTGACCTGGCGCGACTGGCTGCGATCAATCGCGTGCTGGCGCTTACGCTGCTGGGCGTGGCGCTGCTGGCAATGTCATTCGTCTATCAGCGAAACTGGCTGCGGCAGGGGCCACGCTGAATTTTTTTGCCGCGCAGTGGGGGCGGAGGAGGTTGCTATGCGCTGCGCTTCTGCTTGCCTTTTTGCTGCTCCCAGGGGCGGGGCTTGCGCGCGTCTTCCGGAACATCGCGGCCCTGAACGCGATCGTAAACGTAAGCGTCGCTCACGCTGCCGAGCGATTCGTTGTACAGCACGGGAATGCCGGTCGCGATGCGCAGCTCTTCGCTGAACTGATGCAGGGCCTGCAGGTGCTCAGCCGTGGCCGGCACTTCAGTTTTTGTAGTCTTCAGGAATTTTTGATAGCCGCGGTCCACGAGCTTTGAAATTTCGCCGCCAATCAGGTACCCGGGCTTGGCGAACAGCGCCACCATGCCGTCTTCATCCTGCTGGATTGCAGCCGAGCAGTTGTATTTTTTTACGAACACGCGGTTCTTGGTGCCGGGCGCTTCCAGCACGTCGAAGCCGTTGGCGCGGAAATAACTCACCGCGTCTTCGTACGTCGGCCGGTCGAGCCCATCTTTTACTTTCGACATCTCATTCTCCCGCAGGCGCAATTCAGGGCGTGAGCAGCACCTTCGGCTGCTGTACGATACAGTTCGCTGCCGGCGCGGTTGCCCCGGCCGAAACTGCTCTTATACACTACTGATGTTGTTAAACCTCGCATGGGAACCTGGCAGGCGCAAATTACTTAGGTTTGGTTCCCGGCAAGCTCCTGAATGCTAAAGCTTTCCCAGTCTCACTTTGACGCCATCCGCCGCCACGCGGAGGAAACCTATCCCCACGAGTGCTGCGGCATTCTCCTGGGCAGGGGGGAAGGCGAGTGCCGCGAAGTGAAGCAGACCATGCGCGCCAGCAACACCCGCGATGACCGGCCGCAGGACCGCTACAACATCGCGCCTGAAGAGTTGATTCGCGCGCAGCGCCAGGCCCGCCTTGAAGGCCTGGACATCATCGGCTTTTATCATTCGCATCCTGATTGCCCGGCCGAATGGTCGCTCACCGATCTGGCCGAGGCGCACTGGCTCGGCTGCTCGTACGTGATTACCAGCGTGGAGCAAGGCAAGGCGGCGCGCACCAATTCATTTGCGCTGCTGGGTACGAGCGAAGAAGAGAAGCACTTCGAAAGCGAGCGGCTGGACGTGACTCCCATGGCTGCCGCCGCCATGGCGCGCGTCTCTGAGGCGCCGGCGACCGGGGCTCAGCCCGACCGAATGCCTGCACCCGAGCGAATGCCCAAGAACCGGGCTTGTTGACGCTCGCTGAATCTTTCTGAATTCCCGCACATCTTTTTTATTTCACCTGAAGGAGCTGCTTATGAAAGCCGTTGCTGCCCGCGTTCACATTCCGGCGCCGCTGCGCCAGTACGCCAGGGGCGAATCCACCGTGGCCGTGACCGGAGAATCAGTAGGTGAAGTCCTGGGCCAGATGACGCGCGCTTATCCTGACCTGAGGAAGCACCTCTACGGCGAAGATGGCCGCCTGCGCGCTTTCGTCAACGTGTATGTAAACGATGAAGACATTCGCTACCTTGAAAACGATCGCACGCCGCTTGCCGAAGGCGACAGCATTTCGATTGTGCCGTCGATCGCCGGCGGCGCCGCCCCGCCGCAGCAATTTCCCTATGTCACGCTGCTGAACGTGCTGCACGGGCCGCTGGAGCGCATTGACGTAAAGGCGCTCACCGATTCGTGCCCGCACCGCTGGTACAACCAGACCTTATGCGAAGTGAATGATTCGGTGGTGCGGCTGGGAGTGATCGAAGGTGAATACCACTGGCACAAGCACGATGACGATGATGAGTTCTTTTACGTCGTGGAAGGCAAGCTGCACATCGATATTGAGGGCCGCACCATCGATCTCGATCCGGGCCAGGGAACCGTGATCCCTAAAGGCGTGATGCACCGGCCGCGAGCTCCCGAGCGTACCGCCATATTGATGGTCGAAACCAAGAGCATTGTGCCGACAGGGAGCTAATTTCGTTTTTGAGGAACCAGTATGGCGACAACCACGGCCCAGCCCAACACCACGACCTTAAGCAACGACGAAATCCTGCGCTATTCGCGCCACCTGATCATGCCGGAAGTCGGCATGGAGGGTCAGCAGAAGCTGAAAGCGGCGCGCGTGCTGTGCATCGGCGCCGGCGGGTTGGGCTCGCCGCTGGCGCTCTATCTGGCTGCGGCCGGTGTAGGCACGCTCGGCATGGTCGATTTCGACGTGGTGGACTTCACCAACCTGCAGCGGCAAATCATTCATGCCACTGAAAACGTCGGGCGGCCCAAGCTTGAATCGGCGGCCGAGCGCATTCGCTCCATCAATCCGTTCGTTCATGTGCAGCCGTTTGAAACCCGGCTCACCAGCCAGAACGCACTTGCGCTGTTTGAGCAGTTCGATATCGTCGCCGACGGCACCGACAACTTCCCGACGCGTTATCTGGTTAACGATGCCTGCGTGCTGAGCGGCAAGCCGAACGTCTATGCCTCGATTTTCCGCTTTGAAGGACAGGCCAGCGTGTTTGCCCTGGAAGATGGCCCCTGCTACCGCTGCCTGTATCCTGAGCCGCCGCCGCCGGGGCTGGTTCCCTCGTGCGCCGAAGGCGGAGTGCTCGGCATTCTGCCCGGCTTGCTGGGAATCATTCAGGCAACCGAGGTAATCAAGCTCATCCTGGGCAAGGGCGAACCGCTCGCGGGCCGCCTGCTGCTGGTGGATGCGCTGGGCATGAAGTTCCGCGAGCTCAAGCTGCGCAAGAACCCGGATTGCCCGATGTGCGGCGCGCATCGCACCATTCACCAGCTCATTGACTACAACCAATTCTGCGGCATACGCGGCGAAGAAACGCCCGCGACGGCGGCGGCTGTTCCTGAGATCACAGTGGAAGAACTCAAGCGCCGGCTCGATCGCGGCGATGACCTGTTCGTTCTTGATGTTCGCGAGCCGCACGAATACCAGATCTGCAACCTGGGGGGTTATCTGATGCCGCTCGGCGACGTGCCGCGGCGCGCGCACGAACTCGATTCCAGCCGCGAAATCGTGGTGCATTGCCGCTCCGGCGTGCGCAGCGCCAAGGCAGTCGAGCTCCTGCGGCAGGCTGGCTTCCGCAAGGTGCAGAACCTTGCCGGAGGTATCCTGGCGTGGGCTGATCGAGTTGACCGCAGCATGCCGAAGTATTGAGCCGCGCTATTCGGCGCTGAGCGCCGCCTTGGGATCGAGGTTCGCCGCCCGGATTCCGGGCACGAGCGACGCGAGCACGCCAATCAGGCCCAGCAGCAGGACCGTGCCGGCAAAAATGGCGGGATCGAGCGGCGTGGTTTCAAACAGGAGCTGCGAGAGCGCTCTGGTGGCAGCCAGCGCCAGCATGATACCCGCCGCGGTGCCAATGGCGATCAGCACAATGCTGCGATACAGCACGTTGCACAGCACGTTGCGCCGCGTCGCTCCCAGCGCCATGCGGATGCCGAATTCGCGCGTGCGGTGCAGCGTGATGTAGGACACCACGCCGTAAATACCCATTGCGCACAGCAGCAGCGCCAGCGACGCGAATGCAGTGATCAGGCCCACGCTGTAGGTCCGGCGCGCCAGCGTGCGCGAAACAATTGCCGGCATCACCGCAAGCCGCTCCACCGGCTGGTTGGGATACAACGACTGGATACGCGCCCGCACGCTGCCCCCAAGTGCCCCCGGGTTGCTGCCGGCGCTGCGCACAAACAAGTTCATGGAAGCCAGCACGTGGTAGCTCTCATCCTGCGTGTACGGCACATACACGGCAGGTTCTGCCGGCAGCTCAGCAGCGCGCTGGCGCAGGTTTGACACAATGCCCACGATCTCGCGCATGCGCGCCGGCCCTACCATCCGGCTGCCGAGCGCGAGGTAATTCACGGCAATGCGCTTGCCGATTGGGTCTTCATTGGGGAAGAACCGCTGTGCGGCGGCAGCATTGATGATCACGACCGGCGGCGCAGCTTCGTTGTCGCGCGCCGAGAAAACGCGCCCGCGCAACACGGAAGCGCCCAGCGTCTTGAAATAGTCAGCGCTGATCCAGCAGGCTTGCGCCGAGGGAAGATGGTTGGGATCGTTTGGCCTGTCGTTGAACAGCAGGTTCGATGAAAACACCCGCACCGCCGGCATGCAGTCGGATACGGCTGTCGAAGTGACGCCGGGAAGGCTACTGGTCTGCTCGAGCACGTTCTGCCAGAAAGGCAGGCCTTCGCGGGCGTAGTAATTGGTGCGCAGGTAAGCGGTCAGCACGCGCACCGGCTCAAAGCCGAGATCGACGCGCTGCAGGCGCACAAAGCTGCGAACCAGCAGGCCGGCACACACCGTCAGCACCACGGCGCATGCCACTTCCGCAATCACCAGCATTGAAAACGGGCGGCGCTGTGCCCTGCCGGTCTGAGTGCGGCCGGTGTGCAGCGTGGATGAAAGGTTCAGGCCGGCAGCAGCGCGCGCCGGCAGCAACGCAAAAACTACGCTGGTGAGTGCGACGACGGCAACGCTGGCAACTAGCGACGCGGCATTAAGGTGCAGGCCATCGATGCGCGGCAGAGAGATGCCGGGCACCCGGCGCACCAGGCCCACGGCCGCCGCGGCCAGCGCAATTCCGCAAACCCCTGCCGTTGCGCTTAGCAGGGCGCCTTCCACCAGCATCTGCTGGCGAATTCGCGAGCTGCTTGCGCCCAGGCCAAGCCGTACGGCCAGCTCGGGCGTGCGCTTCACCGCGCGCGCCAGCAGCAGCGCGGCCGCGTTCACGCACGTAACCAGCAGCACCAGCCCGACCGCGGCCATGATGATGGTGAGCTGGTTGCGCACCGGGCCGACAATAAAATCTCGCAGCGGCGTGAGCTGTACCTGCACGTCACGCGGCTCGCCTTCGCCCCGGCGCAGGATCGAAGTAAGCTGCTGCTCAGCCATGCCGCGGCTGATGCCCGGCTTCAACCGCCCGATCACGTCCAGGAACTTGTTGGCGCGCCAGTTCATGAACGGCCAGCTCGGCTCCGTCGCAAGCGCGGTCCAAACGTCAACATCCGAGTAGATGTCGTTCATCGGCGGCATCACGCCGATGATTTGTGCGGCGCTGTCCTCGAGCCGCACCGTCCGGCCAATCACATGCGGATCGCCGCCAAGCTGGTTGTGCCAGAACTTCCACGAGATCACAAGGCCGGTATTTTGGAGCTGCCTGAACTCTTCCGGCGAAAAGAACCGGCCCAGGATCGGCTTTACGCCCATCACCTGCAGGAACTGCTCGGTGGGCGCGGCGCAGTTCACCACGCGAGGCTCGCCGTCGGCCATCCACACTTCTGAAAAATGTGGAATCGCCGCCGTCACCGCGGTAAATACGGCGTTCTGGTCGCGGTAGTCGCGAAAATCGGGGCCGGAAGACGCGCGCCGAGCGTCGCCGAGCGACGCCGCATGCGACGACAAGACGTACAGCTCATCGCTGTCGGGAAACTCAAGCGGCGCCAGCAGCACGTGCGAGAACACGCTGAAAATTGCTGCATTAACGCCGATGCCCAAGGCGAGCATCAGGATCGTGGTGGCGTAAAAGCCGGGGGCGCGGCGCATGCCGCGCAGCGCATAGCGCAGATCACTCCACAGGTGGTCGAAAGCCGGCCAGGTCAGCAACTGGTTCACGCACCGCCTCCACGCTGGCCAATCGCCGCTCACGCGCGGGCCGCGGAAAATGGCAGCAATTACTTAGCCAGAGATGCCGACCCAAACATCAGCGCTTTACCCGGGCCGATTGCTTCTGCAGTGTTCAGTTGCGGAAACCGGTGTTCGCAAGCGGTCAAAGCGGAGCGCGCCGGCGAGGCCGGGCAGTCCGGCGCTTTACCGCGCATCGGTCGCCAGCACATCGTAGTAATAATTGGCCATTGCGCGCTTGGGAGCTTGCTTTAACTGCCCGAGCGGTACGCTCTGTTCCATCGTCTGGTTGCCAATCATCTTCGCGGTGCCCAGCCTGAAAACCCGGCCGTCTGCCATTTCCACGTAAATCGGCACCAGCATTTTGAATTCGGGCGTCACGTTGGCTTGTGTTAGCTTGAGCTTCAGCACGGTCGTGCCGTTCTGATTGTCAAAGCTGGAATCGAACGAATATGACGGCAGGGCGGTGCCGTACACGTATTCGTTGACGAACCAGTCCATTCGGTGATTGCCGTCAACGTCCATGCCGGGCAGCATGTGTTTTTCCACTATCGCCTTGAAGTCTTCCGTGGTGGCAACGCGGTCGGTGTAAGTCTGGGTAAAATCCCGCATCATCGCCTGGAAAGCCCGGTCGCCGGTTTTCTGGTCTGACATCATCTGCCGCAGCATGTGCAGGATGTAAGCGCCCTTGGGATAAATCAGGTCGAACGTCACGTTGCCGAACTTCTGGTTGGCCAGCCGGTAGCCGAGCGTCACCGGGCCGGCGTCGATGGCGCGCCAGCCCATGTTGTTCTTGTCGGTGAGGAACTCACGGCGAAACTTCCAGTAATCGAGATACATTTTCGGATCTTTGGCATACACCTGCTGCACGAACAGGCTGGCAGCAAATTCGGCGAAGCCTTCGCTCATCCACTGATCGCGATAAGAATCGAAGCCTACCGTGTGTCCCCACCACTGGTGCGCCACTTCATGCGGCCCTACCGTCTTCCAGAACTGCTGCCGCAGGCTTTCACCCACCAGTTGGTGCCGCTGCGTGTCGTCAAGGTAGGCGCAGATCGGCAGGTACACCAGGTAGGGCCACGACTGGCCAAAGCTGCACGTGGCCTGCGGCGTCATAGCCACGTGGTCATGGTTGAGCGCTCCGAAATATTGGCTGTAGATCCGGATGGCAAGCTCAGCCTCGGCCAGCGGCTTTTCCATGAGCTCCACCGTGCTGAGCGTGCCGAGCGCGGCCGTCGCCATGGGCCTCGCCCCGGGCAGCGGGCTATCGACCGCGTTCTGGATGTTTTGAAACACGTCGGGCAGCGCCTCATTGGCGAATGACTGCACCGTCATTGCCGGCTTTTCAATCCTGACGTCCTTTTCCTTGAACCTGCCGAAGTTAAAGCCGGCAGTCGCCTGCGGCGCCTCCGATGCCCAGGTTGAAACGTTCCAGCCTCCTTCGGTCGTTTCGCTCAGGCGCTTTCCCGTGGCGACCATGGTCAGGCCCTTGGGAATCCTGAACTGCATTTCGTAATCGGCGTAGTCGCCAAACGGCACGGCGGCGTTGGTGGGGAACCAGTTGTCACGGGCCACGGGAAAATAGGTCTCGCCGCCGGAGTTCAGCACTGCGTCTTTGCCGCTGTAGATGGTGCGCAGCGTGAACTGCTCGCCGGCCTTCAAGGCGCGCGGCAGGATGACGAACAGGTTGGGGTCCTCAAGCTTGTCTTCCTGGATGAAGCTTAAAGGAGCGCCGGCCTCGTCGGTGATCTTCTGCACTCGGAGCGTGGCAAACAGATCAAGAGCAACTACGCGAGTTCCATCGCGCTGCGCCGCCAGCGTGGTGGTGGCATCGCCATCGAGCTTGCCGCTCTTTTCGATCTGCGCCACCAGCTTCTGCTTCTGAATGTCGATGCCGCCGCCGAGTTCCGCGCCGGTGTTCTTATGCGCTGCGTATTCGTCGCTGAAGTGGAACGCCGCCCAGACTACGTCTTTCATCGAGTCGAACGTGAGGAACGCGACCTCTTCGGGAGCGACATTGACGTACTGCTGGAAGCGGTCATTGACGCCGCCGTTGTAAAGGTTAATTCCGTTTGGGTCGATGATGTAGAGCTCTTTCGAGCTGTACTTCTTGCCTTTGATCATTGCGGCAAAGTAGCCGCCCGGCTCCGGGCTCAGCACGTCCTGCAGC
>JAJPJZ010000107.1 GCA_021323935.1 Terriglobia bacterium
ATCGCGTTCGACCGCGAAGGCCAGATGTATGTTTCGTCGCGCTTCGATGGCACGGTGTATCGCGTCGCGCCCAACGGCACCATGAGCGTCTATGCCGAAGGCATGGGCATTGCCACCGGCATCGCCTTTGATCGCGAGCAAAACCTGTATGTCGGCGACCGCAGCGGCACAATCTTCAAGATTGCGCGCGACCGCCAGATTTTTGTTTACGCCACGCTCGAGCCCAGTGTCTCGGCGTATCACCTGGCCTTCGGCACTGACGGCCATCTTTACGTCACCGGCCCCACAAATTCGAGCTTCGATTCCGTGTACCGCGTCGATCCCCATGGGGATGTCACCATTTTTTATCGCGGCCTGGGCCGGCCGCAGGGACTGGCTTTTGATATTGCGGGCAATCTTTACGTCGCCGCTTCACTCTCCGGGCGCCACGGCATTGTGCGGCTGACGCCGCAAGCCGAGGCATCGCTGGTCATTGCCGGCCACAACTTGGTGGGGCTGGCATTCGCTCCCGGGCGCGCCGCCGTGCTGGCGACCACCAACGCAGTTCATCATCTCGCCTGCGACATTCAAGGGCTTGCGCTGGTGTGATCGGCCGCGCCGCGGCTTTCTCTCGCGCTTCCCTACGCTTTACACTTCCATCGTGGACGCCGAAATCATCGCAATCGGCTCAGAGCTGCTCACGCCTTACAAGCAGGACACGAATTCGCTGTTCCTGACGGAGCGTCTGAACCCGCTTGGCATTGAAGTGCGGTTCAAGAGCGTGGTGGGCGACCGGCGCAGCGACCTGGTCAGCGTTGCGCGAATTGCGCTCTCCCGCGCCGGCTTGATCATCTTCATGGGCGGCCTCGGCCCCACCGAAGATGACCTGACACGCGAATGCGTCGCCGAAGCGCTGGGCGTAGAACTGCGGCGAGACCCCGACCTGATTGCCGGCCTCTACAAACGCTTTGCGCGCTTTGGCTCCAGCATGACTCCCAACAACGAACGCCAGGCCGACGTGCTGGCGGGAGCCGAAGTCCTGCCCAACCCGAACGGCAGCGCGCCAGGGCAGTTTCTTCGCACCTTGTCTGCCGGCCATGAAGTAATGGTGGTGCTGCTGCCCGGCCCGCCGCACGAGCTCAAGCCGATGTTCGATGCGGAAGTGGCGGCGCGCCTGCGCTCGCGCAACCAGAAGGAGTTCATCGCCGGCCGGCACTTGCGCGTGGCCATGATGGGTGAATCGCTGTGCGATTCGCGCATTGCCCCGATCTACACCCGCCACAAAGAAGTTGAGACTACGATCCTGGCCGGTGCAGGCGATATCAGCCTGCACTTGCGGGCGCGCGCCGCGTCACAAGCGCTGGCAGAGCAGCGCGTCGATACCCTGGCCGAAGAGCTCGAAGACGCACTGGATGAGCACGTTTATTCCAGCAAAGGCGAATCGCTGGAGCAGGTGGCGGGCTATTTTCTGCAGTTACGAGGCGCGAGCGTTGCCGTTGCCGAATCATGCACCGGCGGGCTGATTTCCGAGCGAATCACTTCCGTGCCCGGCAGTTCGCGCTTCTTCCTGGGCGGCGCGGTGGCGTATTCCAATGAGTTGAAGAGCCAGTTTGCCGGCGTGAGCCCGCAAATGCTCGAGGACTACGGCGCTGTGAGCCCGCAGGTTGCGCGCGCGCTTGCTGAAGGCATTCGCGCCCGCTGCGGCTCGACTTACGGGATCGGAGTGACCGGAATCGCCGGGCCGGCCGGCGGCACGGCCGAGAAGCCGGTCGGCCTGGTTTACCACGCGGTGGCCGACGGCAAGAACAGCGAAGTGGTGGAGCGCAAATTCCTGGGCGATCGCGAGCGCGTCCGCGCCTGGGCGGCGCAGCAGGCGCTCGACATGCTTCGGCGCCGCCTCATGAAACAGTGACTGCTCATGCGCCTGTTCGTTGGCATCGATATCGATGAGGCAATCCGGCAGCGCATCGCTGCGTTTGCTGAGAGCGTGCGCGCCATCGCGCCCCAGGCTCGCTGGGTCAGGCCCGAAACGTTCCACGTTACTTTGAAATTTATCGGCGAAACCGGCAAACAGAGCGAGATTGCCGCGGCGCTTCAGCACATCACGCAGGCAGGACCGCAAATCCGGTTCTGCGGCACCGGCTTCTTCCCTGCTGCGCCCACGGCGAGGGTATTCTGGGTACGAATTGAAGCCGATGATCGCCTGCCCGCGCTGGCTGCCGCGGTGGATAAGGCCGCGGCGGAATTAGGCTTTGAGGCTGAAAGCAAGCGATACAAGCCGCACCTGACGCTGGCCCGCGGCGGTTCGCATGCGAGCGGCAACCCGCACCAGAAGGCCGCATCGCGAGGAACCATGTTTGCCGCGCTGCATCGGCACCTGCAAGCGGCGCCGCAACCTGATTTCGGTACAATGCAGGCCCACGAGTTCTGCTTGTACGAAAGTAAGTTGTCGCCGGCAGGCGCGCGTTATACCAAGATTGCACGCTTTCCTCTGGAGTAAATGCCCAGGCATGGACCCGCTCACGGCAACTTTCATAGCGTTCCTGTTCGCGGCTTACCTGCTGGGGTCAATTCCGTTCGGCTACATCCTGGTTCGAATTTTCCTGCGGCAAGATATTCGCGCCACCGGCAGCGGAAACATCGGCGCCACCAACGTCGCGCGTGCCGGGAAGAAAGGACTGGCCGTTGCCACGCTGGTGCTCGACGCGGCCAAGGGCATACTCGCCGTTTTTTGCATGCGCATGCTGATTGCGCAGGTGCATGTTCGACCGGATATGAATTTCGCGCAGACGGAGCACCTGGCTACGGGCCTGGCCGCGTTGTTCGCAATCGTGGGGCACATGTTTCCCGTGTGGCTTAAGTTCCGGGGCGGCAAAGGAGTTGCGACCGGCGCGGGCGCCTTCGTGGCGCTTGCCCCCCTGCAACTCGGGCTGGCGCTCGCGACATTTGCCATTGCGGTCGCAGCTACGCGGTTTGTGTCACTTGGCTCGATCGCTGCTACAGTTGCATTTCCGATCCTGCTTTGGGCCATGGATCCTGATTGGCGCGGCGCCGCTTTCATTCCGGTGGCGATCGGGAGCGTGCTCATCCTGTTCCGTCATCGTGAAAACGTCCGCCGCCTGCTGAACGGCACCGAACACAAATTCGGCAGGCCTAAACTGCCTCCTGCCCCGCCACTGGAGAAGCAAGCATGAACGATGTCGCGGTAATCGGGGCCGGAGCGTGGGGAACGGCGCTGGCCATCGTGGTTGGCCGCAACGGCAACCAGCGCGTGCGGCTCTGGGCCTACGAGCCGGAAGTATGTTCCGCCATCAACACCCAGCACACGAACCATGCCTTCCTCGATGGGGTTGACATTCCCGACTCGGTACGAGCTTCCAATGACTTCGCTGAAGTTCTGCGCGGAACCGAGACCGTGATCAGCGTGATGCCGTCGCACCACTGCCGCCGGCTGTTTCAGCAGATTGCGCCGCATCTTTCGCCCGAGACGCTGGTAATCAGCGCTACCAAGGGCATTGAGAATGACAGTTGCCTGCGCATGAGCGAAGTCATCGACAGCGTGGTGCATCAGCAGCGCGGTTTCCATCCTCGCATTGCCGTAATCAGCGGCCCGTCATTCGCGCGCGAAGTGGCGCGCGGCGATCCCACCGCAATCACGGCGGCATCGGCAGACGCTGAATTAGCCAGGCGCGCGCAGGAAGTGTTCAGTGATCCGGCGTTTCGCGTCTATACCCACGATGACATGGCCGGCGTGGAATTAGGCGGAGCGCTGAAGAACGTGATTGCCATTGCCGCCGGAATCTGCGACGGCCTTGGCCTGGGCTACAACTCGGTGGCCGCGCTCATCACCCGTGGCCTGGCCGAAATGACGCGCCTGGCCATGGCTTGCGGCGGCCGGCGCGAAACCATGGCGGGCCTGGCGGGCCTCGGCGATCTTGTGCTCACCTGTACCGGCAGCCTCTCGCGCAATCGCACGGTGGGGGTTGAGCTGGGACGCGGGCGCAAGCTGCCTGACATTATTGCCGGCATGCACGGCATGGTGGCTGAAGGCGTGCTGACCACAACCGCCGCGATCGGCCTGGCAAAAAGCCGCAATGCCACGATGCCGGTGACCGAGCAGGTTTATTCCATCCTGCAGCACGGCAAGCCTCCAAAAGAGGCGATGCGCGAACTGCTGTCAAGGCCCTTCACTTCTGAATTCGCCTCATAGTTCCATGCTGGGGATTGAATCTTAAGGCACGGTACTCCGGTAACCTGCCGCCCAGCAATCCGCGACTGTGTGGAAGCGGCCCAACGCTAGAATTCAACAGACCCAATGCAGGTATTCAGGCGAATTCCGCTGTTGTATCTGATCGGCAGCGTGCTGGTGCTGGTTAGTGTGGTGCCGCTTTATTTCTACGGCACGAACGTGATTGCCATCAGCCGCGACCGCCTGAAAACCAATGAAATGCTGTTGCAGAACAGCATTACCAGCTCGCTGGGCGATGAGCTCGACCAGCGCCATGAAAACCTGCTGGCCATGATGGCCAACCTGCGGTCGGCAATCGAGATCACCAGCGGCGGCAACCTTTCGGGCGAGCATGTGCAGGCGCCTGAACTGCGGGCGCTGCTGGAACAATTTGTGGCGTCATCGCCTGACCTGGCCTACGTGACCCTGGTCAACGCCGAGAAAAAAGGCATCCGCGCGGGCCGCACCCGCACTGAAGACGATCCTTTCATGCAGATGGAGCTGGAGCGCGCATTCACCGCCGCCTGGGACGGCCGCGCCTACCAGAGCCAGCCGCTTCGGCTGGGCGCCGGCCGCGACGGCCACACCGTGCTCCTGCTGAGCACGCCGGTGGTGGCGGCGGGGCGCTTCATCGGAATGATTGGCGCATTCCTTGACCTTGACTTCCTGATCCGCCGGCTGAAGCAGGTGAGCCAGGGGCAATTGCAGGCTTACGTGATCGACAATGCCGGCAGGCTGGTGGCGGGCGCTGACCCGGCTTATTCAACCGGCCAGGAAATGACGCGCTTCGAGATTGCGCGCAACTTCGTGGAACAGGGCCAGACCAAGCGGCTGGCCGCCACCAACGAGTTCCGCGTGTACCAGAACAACCGCGCGATTGAAATGCTGGGCACGTACAGCCCGATTTCGTCGCTGGGCTGGGCCGTGGTTGCGCAGAAGCCGCGCGACGCCGCCTACGCCAGCATCAATGAAATGCAGTGGACGGCGCGCTGGCTCGCCATCGCCGCTACGCTGCTGAGCCTGCTGGTGAGCATTTACGCTGCGCGCAAGATCACCACGCCGTTGCGCGACCTGACCGAGCAAAGCCACGCAATCGCGCGCGGCGATTTCTCGCAGCGAGTGCACGTCCGCAGCCGCACGGAAATCGGCGAGTTGGCCGAGACCTTCAATCTGATGACTGATGACCTGGAGCGCCTGGTCGCCGACCTGAAGCGCTCGGCTGACGAAAACCTGACGCTCTTCCTGAGTTCCATCCAAATGCTGGCCGGCGCGGTTGACGAAAAGGACCCGTACACGCGCGGCCACTCTGACCGCGTAACCCGCTACTCGGTGTTGCTGGCCACCGAGCTTGGCCTGCCCAAGGAAGAAGTCGAAAAGATCCGCATCGCGGCGCAACTGCACGACGTGGGAAAAATCGGAATCGAAGATCGAATTCTCAAGAAGCCGGGCGCGCTCACGCCGGCTGAATTCGAGATCATGAAGACCCACACCATCAAGGGCGCGAACATTCTGCGCCCGGTGCAGCAGCTCCGCGAAATGTTGCCGGGCATTGAACTGCACCACGAATCGCTCGACGGCCGCGGTTATCCTTACGGCCTGAAGGGCGACCAGATTCCGCTGATGCCGCGCATCATCATGGTCGCCGACACGTTTGACGCGATGACGACCAAACGCCCTTACCAGTCGGCCATCTCGTATGAGACTGCAGTTCGCCGCATCGAAGCCATGGCGAATACCCGCTATGACGCTGCCGTGGTCACCGCGCTGGTCAAACTGTTCGATCACGACGAGCTGGGCGTTCCGCGCCAGGCCGCCGCGCCTGAATTCATTCCCTCCGTCATTCCCGCGGAAGTGCAGCCGGTTTAGCCATTCTCAGGCAAGCCGCAGCCGTTCCCTATAATTGATCCTGGCGAGTGTAGCAGAGGCGCGCGCGATGCTCCTCTCGCAAACCCGGCGCAACCAGGAGCAGCGTGGTATTCGGAAGAACCAAAATCATTACCCTGTTCGGTGACCCCGAAGAGAAGCCCAGCGAGGAGCAGAAGCAGGGCCTTTTTCAGCGGATGAAAGAAGCGGTCACCCGCACCCGGGAAAACCTCAGCGACCGCATCGAGGAAGTCGTCTCTTTCCGAAAGGAAATTGATCGCGACACGCTTGACGATTTGGAAGCCACGCTGATTGCCGCAGACCTGGGCACCACCACGACGACCGAAGTGCTCAACGCGCTGCGCGAACGCGTCGACCGCAAGCAGATTGGCAACGTCGACGAACTCAAGCGCGTCCTGAAAGACGAGCTTCTGCAGATCCTGGAGCGGGCCAATTCGCAACCGGCGCGGCCGGTCGAAGGCGAGCCTGAAGTCATCATCGTGGTGGGTGTCAACGGCACCGGGAAGACCACGACCGTGGGGAAGCTTGCGACCGTGCTGGCGTCGCAGCAGAAGAACGTCATCCTGTGCGCCGCCGATACCTTCCGCGCCGCCGCCATCGAGCAGCTTGAAATCTGGGCGCAGCGCGCCGGGGTTGAAGTCATCAAGACCAAGGCCGGCGGCGACCCCAGCGCGGCGCTGTTTGACGCGCTCAACGCTGCCCGGGCACGCAGCGCCGACTACGTCATTGTTGATACCGCGGGCCGCCTGCACACCAAAACCGGACTCATGGCCGAGCTTGAGAAAATGCGCCGCACCGCGCAGCGCATCATCCCGTCGGCGCCACATGAAACGCTGCTGGTCATGGATGCCACCACTGGCCAGAACGGGCTGCAGCAGGCACGGCTGTTTACCGAGTCGGCGGGCGTGACCGGTATCGTGCTCACCAAGCTCGATGGCACCGCCAAAGGCGGCGTGGTCGTGGCAATTTCGCGCGAGCTGGGGCTGCCGGTGCGCTACGTTGGAGTCGGCGAGAAGGCCGGCGACCTGCTGCGCTTCGACGCCAAAGAATTCATCGATTCACTGTTTGAGTAGTCCGGTTTCCTGCAGCCGGATTGCGACATCGCTTCGGTTGAGCTGGCACGCTGTTTCCCCGTCGATATTGCGCGATGTTCAGCAGCAGCGCTGGCGCGGGCGCCCGTGGCGCTCACGTAAAAAATCGCTGAAGGTCGCACCTGGCTTGCTGCTGCGCTCAACGAACCTCTGCCACGCGCGCTCGTCAAAAATTTCTTGCAGCACGGCGCGGCTCAGCCCCGCCAATCGGCGGATTTGCTTCACCGCTTCTTGCATGGCCGCCGCTGATTTCATATTTCCTCCGTCGCATATTGCGTGCAGACAAAGGGAGTTTCGCTGCACACCGGCGGCTTGCGGCCGGTGAGAACGAGGAGCCACTCAACCAGCGAGTTCGCCAACATCAGCGCCACCAGCATTACCAGCCCAGCCGTAATGACGGCATCGAGGCGGTCGTTTCGAATGAGCTGAAGCGTTTCGCCTGAAGCAGCTCCGGTTGCGGCAAGCTCGCGGGCGTGCGCCAGGAAGCCGATGCGCGGTTCAGCACTGAATACTTTTTGATACGACGCAGTGAAGGTGACGGCGACCAGCAGCAGCAGCGGGGCGAGCGTCACGGCCACGTACCGCGTGCGCCTCATCTTGACCAGGATGGTTGTGGCCACGCAAAAAGCCACGGTCGCCAGCAACTGGTTGGCAATTCCAAACAGCGGCCACAGCGAATTAATGCCGCCCAGCGGATCGCGCACGCCCTGCCACAGGAAGTAGCCCCAGGCGCCCACCATCAGCGCGCTGGTCAGCAGAACGCCGGGATACCAGCCGGTGCGGCCGAGCGCCGGTGAAATGTGCGCCAGCGCCTCCTGCAGCATGAAGCGGCCTACGCGCGTGCCGGCATCCAGGATGGTCAGGATAAACAGCGCCTCGAACATGATGGCAAAGTGGTACCAGATGGCCATCACGGCGCTGCCGCCGAGGCTGCTTGAAAAAATGTGCGCCATGCCGACAGCAAACGCCGGCGCGCCGCCTGTACGATTCAACAGCGTAGTCTCGCCGACCGCCCTGGCCAACTGCTGCATGTCTGCCGCCGTGACGGTAAAGCCCCATGAGGAAATCGTCGCCGCGGCGCGCTGTGCCGTTCCGCCCACAATTCCCGCCGGGGTGTTGATCGCAAAATACACGCCCGGCTGCACCACGCACGCCGCCACCATCGCCATGATGGCAACAAACGATTCGGCGCACATGGCGCCATAGCCCACCATGCGCGCTTCACCTTCGCGGGCCAGCAGCTTGGGCGTAGTTCCGCTCGAAATGAGGGCGTGAAAGCCTGAAATTGCGCCGCAGGCGATGGTGATGAAGGCGAACGGAAACAGCTTGCCGGCGAACACCGGCCCATCGCCGCGCGCGGCAAATTGGGTCAGCGCCGGCATGTGGAGCATGGGCCGCAGCACCACGATTCCGGCGGCAAGCACAGCCATGGTTCCGAGCTTCACAAACGTGCTCAGGTAATCGCGCGGCGCCAGCAGCAGCCACACCGGCAGCGCCGATGCGGCAAAGCCATAGGCGATGATCATGATCGCCAGCGCCGGTCCGCTGAAGGTAAACGCGTGGGCCAGCGTCGCATTCTGCGCCACCCACTGGCCGCCGACGATGGATGCGAGCACCAGCGCAAATCCGATGGTCGAAGCTTCCAGCACTTTGCCTGGGCGGATGAATCGCAGGTAGGCGCCCATCCCGACCGCAATCGGGATAGTCATGGCGATGGTGAATGTGCCCCACGGGCTGGCCTTCAGCGCATTGACCACCACCAGCGCCACCACTCCAAGCAGGATCGTGATGATCGCCAGCACCGCGGCGAAGGCCACAAAGCCGCCCAGCGGGCCGATTTCGTCGCGCGCCATCTGGCCCAGTGACTTGCCCTCGCGCCTCAGAGAAAACACCAGGATTACAAAATCCTGCACGCAGCCGCCGAACACCGCGCCTGCCAGGATCCAGATGGTTCCAGGAAGAAAGCCGAACTGCGCCGCCAGCACCGGCCCCACCAGCGGTCCCGGCCCGGCGATGGCCGCAAAGTGGTGGCCGAACACGACCCAGCGGTTGGTGGGAACGAAATCGCGGCCGTCCTCAAGCCGCTCAGCCGGGGTGGCGCGCATGGGATCGATTGCGACCACCCTGGCGGCAACAAAGGCGCTGTAAAACCGGTAGCCGAGCGCGTAACAGCACAGCGCGGCAATCACCAGCCACACCGCGTTGATCGATTCACCGCGATGCAGCGCGATGGCGGCAAAGGCCAGCGCGCCGGCAACAGCAACCGCAATCCAGACCAGGGAGCGTCGAGTGCGCAAAGGTTCTCCGGTGCGCTATGGTACCGCAGCCCGCGGCCCGCAAACTCCCGGCCGCGAGCCCGCTTCAAACGGAGCCTGCTCGCCTGCGGGATTTTCCGCGCGCGCGATTGCGAAGCGGGCCGTAGCCTGAGGCGTACAATTACACGTTCCCGACCGCCGGCGGGCAGAGGAGGCTCACGTGAGCTCATCGAGCATCGCCACTGCGCATGACGCCTGGCCTGAACTCCACCTGGCCGATTGGGCTGCCACCCGCGATACCCTCCACATGTGGACGCAGATCGTGGGCCACGTCCGCATGATGCTGAGCCCGGCCGTGAATCACTGGTGGCACGTGGCGCTCTACGTCACCTCGCGCGGCCTGACCACTTCGCCGATTCCCTACGCCGCTGGCACCTTTGAAATGGACTTTGACTTCCTGACGCATCGCCTGCTGATTCGCACCAGCCGCCATGAGAAGGTTGAAATTCCCCTGGAGCCGAAGACGGTGGCCCGGTTCTATTCGCAGCTTATGGGCGCGCTCCATTTGCTCGACGTCAAGGTTGAAATCCATGGCAAGCCCGATGAAGTTGCCGATCCCATTCCCTTCGCTACCGATACCGTGCACCACGACTACGATGGCGAGTATGCGCAGCGCTTCTGGCGCGTGCTGCTCGCCGCCGATTCCGTGCTGAAGCAGTTCCGCGGAGGTTTCATCGGCAAGTGCAGCCCGGTGCATTTTTTCTGGGGCAGCTTTGACCTGTGCTGCACTCGGTTTTCAGGCCGCACTGCGCCGCCGCGCGCCGGGGCTGACGCCATGACCCGCGAAGCCTACTCGCACGAAGTGATCAGCGCGGGGTTCTGGCCGGGGGCAACCGAACGCCATGCGCCGGTGCGCGACGCCGCGTTTTATGCCTACGCCGCGCCGCAGCCGGAAGGCTTTGCCAACGCGCGTATCCAGCCCGCCGCCGCGCATTACGACGAGAAGCTTGGCGAATACATCCTGATGTACGACGACATGCGCCGCGCGCCCGATCCCGCTGCCGCCCTGTTGCAGTTCCTGAAGACAACCTATGACGCCGGCGCCACGCTGGGCCGGTGGCCGCGCGAAACCCTGGAGCGCGCCCCTGGAGGAAAATGAATGCCGCAGGCAAACGGATGTTCACACCTGAGCCAGATCAAGCTGACGCATCCGAGCGTTCATGTGTGCCGCCAATGTGTAGAGCGCGGCGATACCTGGGTGCACCTGCGGATGTGCCTGGAATGCGGAAACGTAGGCTGCTGCGATTCCTCGAAGAATAAGCACGCCACCCGCCACTACAAGGCCTCAAAACATCCGCTCATCCGCTCCATCGAGCCCGGCGAAGCCTGGGTGTGGTGCTATGCCGATGAAGTCATGGCCGCCGAGCTGCGCGATTGAATCTTCAATCCTCGCGAAGCGCCTGCACTGGCTCAATGCTGATGGCCCTTCGCGCCGGCAAGTAACTGGCCAGCAGCACCAGCGTGCCCAGCAGCGCGCACGCAACCGCCACGGTCGGAATGTTATACAGGCTCACGCCGAACAGCATGCTCTTCAGCGCCTGGCCGACTGAGAATGTCGCAATAAGTCCCAGCACGCAGCCGGCCACGGCCATCTTCACTCCCTGCCGCAACACCATCGCGGCAATGTGCCCGCGCTGGGCGCCGAGCGCCATGCGAATGCCGATTTCGCGCACCCGCATCCGGACCAGGTAAGCAATAACGGCATAAAGCCCGAGCGCCGCAAGGAACAGCGAGAGGCCTGAGAAAATTCCGAGAAGCGCCACGGTGAAGCGCCGGCTGCCGAGCGAATCGTCAACCCGCTGCTCCATGGTTTTTGCGTCGAAAATCGGCTGGCGCGAATCCACGGAAGCGATCGCCGCCTGGATGGCGCTGGTGAGCGATTCCGGGTGCGAGATGGAAGTGCGCACCACCACCGACATCGCGCGGTCAGGATTCTGGGTGACGGGAATGAAGTAAAAGCCTTCGTTGGCCTCGGTATCGAGCGCGGAAATCTTGATGTGCTTTACCACGCCGACGATTGACGCCCAGGTCTTGCCGTTATCCAGGCTGAGGTATTGCGTAAGCACATCCTGGTTCGGCCAGTACTGCCGCGCCAGCGTTTCATCCACCATGGCCACCGGCGTGGTGCCCGCGCGGTCCGCCTCAGTGAACGAGCGGCCGCGGATGATCGGAATTCCCATAGCTTGAAAATAATCGGGCGAGACGAGATCGACGTGGCCGTGTGGCCCGGGGCTGTTGGGCGCAAGCACCAGCCCTTTGATGGCGAACGAAGCTGAACTTTGGTTGCCGCCGAACGGCAGATCGCTGACCAGTGCGGCCGAGCTCACGCCCGAAATGTTCTTCAGGTTTTGCTCGGCGGCCTGCCAGAAGGCGGCCTGCTTGGCATCGGTGTCATAGATGGTGCGGGGCAAGGCCACGGTCGCGGTCATGACGCCGCGCGGATCGAAGCCGGTGCTCAGCCGTTCCACCGCCTTCAGGCTGCGGAGCAGAAGCCCTGAGCACACCAGCAGGAACATGGCCAGCGTGACTTCGCCGACCACCAGCGCGGAACGCAGGCGGTTGCTGGTACGGCTGGCCGTGCCGCCGCGGCCGCCTTCACGCAGGGAAGCGATAAAACGCGAGCCGGCGGCGTAAACTGCGGGCGCCGAGCCGCACAGCAGCACCGCAATCACGCTGACGGCTGACGCGAACAGCAGCACGCCGAGGTTCAGGTGAACATCGATGTTGCGGCTGATCACGGCCGGCGCCAGCAGCAACAGCGAAGGCATGGCCGAAATCGCCAGCAGAATGCCGAGCACCAGGCCCGATATGGCAAGCAGCAAACTTTCAAGCAGCGGCTGCACCATCAGGCGGGTGCGAGAGGCGCCCAGGGCCACGCGCACCGAGTTCTCGTGCTGGCGCTCTGTGGCTCGCGCCAGTTGAAGGCCGGCGATGTTGGCGCAGGCAATCAGCAGCACCAGAACTACGGCGACCATCAGGATTGCAAGCGGCTTGCGCAAGTTGCCGGAAACAAATTCGCGCAGCGGAACCGCGAACATTCCCCATCCGGCTTTTTCGGCGAAGGCAGCTTTCGATTTCACCGCCTGCGAAAGCGAGGCTTCCACCGCGTTGGCTTGCTCCAGCGAGACTCCGGGCTGCAGCCGCGCCACCGCGAACAGGTTCTCGTTGAAGCGGTAGTTCTGGTCGTGAAGGCGCGCCGGCGGAAGCTGCAACGTTGACCAGAGCTCGGCTTCGTTGGGCCAGTCGAAATCAGGCGCCATCACGCCGATGATTTCAGCGCTCTGGCCATTCAGGTCAAGCTTGCGGCCCACGATGGCCGGATCGCTTCCGAAGCGCTTTTGCCATGAGCGGTAGGAAAGCACCACCGAAGTAGCGGCGCCGGGCACGTCATCTTCAGGCCTGAAGGTGCGCCCCATGATCGGCCGCGCCTGGAACACTTCGAACCATCCGGAGGTCACGCGTGCCCCCACCAGCCTCTCAGGGCGAGCGTTCTCAGCGCTGTAATTGAAGCTGGCCGGCAGCATCGCGGCTGCCGATTGGAACACCTGGCGGCTCTCGAGCGAATCCGCAAAGTCAGGCGGCGAGATGGAAATATTCTGCAGGTCGGCCATTGCGGTGTACTTGGCACGCAGCGCCACCAGCCCGTCAGCGTGCGGAATGCCGGTGGGATTCAGCAGCACGGCGTTCATTACGCTGAACACGGCCACGTTAGCGCCGATGCCCAGCGCCAGCGTGACGATCGCCGCCAAAGTAAATCCCGGCGATTTCACGAGGTGTCGAAACGCAAACCGCAGCTCCTGCATAGCTTCCGGTCTCCTTCCCGTGGGCCGAACGTCCCTCTCGGCATTGCCTGCAAACAGGAAACCAACGGCAATTATTCTGTTTTCAGCAACTTAAGGCCGTGAAGCGGCGGCGGGGTGGCCGCTTTAGGCATGATTTGTTCGGAACCGGACAGCGCCCGGTCGGCTCCTACCGGGGCTCCATCTCGGGCTGCCGGGCTTCAAGGGCGCCGCTGTAGAGCGAAGCCACTGCATCCTGAACCCGCGCCGCCAGCTCTTCCGCCTGTCGTGAACGGTAGTTTGACGTGGAGATGGGCGCGCCCAGAACCAGCCGCAGCGTGCGTGGCCTAATGTGAAACGTGTTCATGGGCAAGGCTTCATACGTGCCGATAATCGCCATCGGCACCACCTCAACCGCGGCCTTGATGGCAAAGAAGAACGCGCCGCTCAGGAACGGCTTCAATCTTCCGGTGCGCGAGCGCCCGCCTTCAGGAAAAATCACCAGCGGCATTCCGCCACGCAAGGTATTGAGCACCACGCGCACCGATGCCAGGTTAATTCGTCCGCGGGTGACGGTTTGGGCTTCGGCGGCATTTTCAGGCGAGGGCACGTCCTCTACGTCAACCGCGACCTGGCCTGAGCGCCGCAAGTGCCAGCCGAGGAAGGGATAGCGAAACAGCTCGCGCTTGGCCATGATGCGGAACTGCATGGGCAATCCTGCGTAGAGCACCGGAATATCCAGGGCAGAGAGGTGATTTGCGGCGTAAACCCGCGGCCTGGTGAGATCGAGGTTTTCGAGGCCTGAAACTTCCAGCGGGCACATCGCGGTCTTCAGGATCAACCACGACCAGAAGCGCGCAAAGCCGTGCTGCACGCGCCCGGAGCGGTCAAACAGCGAGCTGATGAGCGAAAGCGCCGCCAGGATAATGGTGTAGATCCAGATCAGCGGATCAAAGATCAGCACGGAACGCAGAAAGCTGAGGGTGTTGGCGAGTTTTGAGCTTTCAGCCACGCGAGCGCATCAACTCAATTTATTCGCCGACGCCTTCAGCCAGCGCCTGCTTGCGCGGTGCGGCCTCTGCGACCGGCGCCTGACGCGGAGCTTCGGGGCGCGATTCGCCGCGTGTGGCTTCGGCGCGTGCATCGCTGCGCGATTCCGGCGTCCTCTCCATGCGCGACATCTCTGCGGCGTGGCGGGCCGCAAAGCCGCGGTCATCGAATTTACCGAAGATCATCTTGCCGGCAGTCGTCTGCAGGACTGAAGTCACGGCAATATCGACATTCTTGCCGATCATCTTGCGCGCGTTATCCACCACCACCATGGTGCCATCATCCAGGTAAGCCACGCCCTGGTTGTATTCCTTGCCTTCCTTCAGGATAAAGACCTTCATGGTCTCGCCGGGCAGCACAATGGGCTTGAGCGAGTTGGCGAGCTCGTTGATGTTGAGCACTTCAACGCCCTGGAGCTGCGCGACTTTGTTCAGGTTGAAGTCGTTGGTGATGATCTTCGATTCGTACTGCTTGGCCAGCTCGATCAGCTTCATATCGACTTCGCGGACCGAGGGGTAATCGTCTTCCACGATCTGCACGGTCAGGCGGGCGATCTTCTGGATGCGCTGCAGCACGTCAAGCCCGCGGCGGCCGCGGTTGCGCTTGAGCGAATCGGCTGAATCGGCCACCAACTGCAGCTCGCGCAGCACGAATTGGGGAATCACGATCAGGCCGTCGAGAAAGCCGGTTTCGGCGATATCGGCGATGCGGCCGTCAATGATCACGCTGGTATCTAAAATCTTGTAGCTGCGCTTGTTCTGCTTTTCGCCGCCGAACACTCCGCCCAGGGCTGAAAGGTTCAGCAGGTCGCCCTTGTTGGCCCCCACGATCAGGCCTACGTAGGCCATCAGCAGCATGACAAACAATTCGAAAAAGTGCTGAGTGTTGCCGGCCGGAATGCTGCTGTGGATGACCAGGCTGAACAGGTAGGCGCCAAAGATGCCCAGGATGCTGCCGATGGCAGCGCCAATCAGGCGCTTCAGGCTTACGCGCCGCAGGCGGTCTTCAAACAGCACGACGGCAAGGCCCAGCAACACGCCTGCGCCTGCCGCGAACGGCCGCTCTAAACCGAAGGGCTGCAGGTGGTAGCAGATGGCGGCCAGGCCAGCCACAAAGACAAGGCGTACGATCACCAGATCCATGCGGGACCTCCTTGGCGGTCAGCCGCGCGTCCGGCGCCGGTTCTTCTCCGCGCTCGGGGAGCCTGCAAGCGAACGGGTGTTGCCCAGGCATGCCACGCCGCTGACCAGGCCGAAGTCCCAATCCCGCACCAGTTAATGGCCACGCCCGCAGGCCCGGCCACAGGACCTCAGCCGACATAAACGGAGCGTATGAAAACGCGTAAGAGAGTGCTCCGCCGGGCTCGCGCCCACACTCCAGTAGCTGCGGCAAAAATGCCGCAAAGCAGCGCGAGTATATACCAGTTCCGCATTATTCGATTCGTCCTGAAAGTACGTGAATTTCCCCTTCCTGCCCGGGGCTCCGCCCCAAATTACAAATTGCAACGTAAGGCGTTACGCTCATTGCACTTACGTGAGCTGCGCGTTAATATCGCCGCACGAGCTTTCCTCCGGCCTGCCCGTGGCCGGTTCTCCCTGAGGTCATCCATGCCGCTTCGCCACCTTTTGCTGGTTTTCCTGTTGTGTTCTGCCTGCCGCGCCCAAACGGCTTCGCCCGCCCCCAACTCCGACCCTGCCTATCAGCAGCTTCGCCATCTGGCGGTGGGAAGCGAATCCGTTGCCGTCAACAATCTCGTGCTGCAACGCGATGCCGGGCGGCTGGTGCTGAAATCGGGCACCATCTGCTTTACGCCCGCGGTGAATGGCGAAGTTACGGGAGCAGTGTTTACCGGCGACGGCAGCTTCAGCCTGAAGCCGCCCACCGTGATTGAGCAGCGCTTCGTGAACATCCTGGCCCGGGACAACGAAGGCCTGCACGAAGATTTTTCAGAGCTCGCGCTGCGCTTTACTGACGCCACTTATACCGAGATCAAGCAGCACGGAAGCGCAAGCGGCGGAAGCTGCCCGGCGGGGCTGCTGGCGGAAATGAACGACGTGTTTCGCAAGCGCTTCCACTACAACATCTCAGGCCGCATGCTGCAGGACGTGCTGAGCCCGGAGCCGGGCGGCTACTTTGCCGCAATGATCAAAGGCAAGAAGTACAGCTCGAAAGAGCTCGGTAGTGGGCTACTTTGCCGCACGGTGATTCGCGTCGAATTGTCATTTTGTGGCATTATGCATCTATGCCAAAGCGGGTTAAGCAGCAGCGCCGATCCTCTGACATAAACCAAATTGCCCACCAGCTCGTTGAGCGATCAACTGCCGACGCGCCTTCGCAGCCGGTCGTTCCCGCCAGCATCTCTGAATACATGGCTTCCATTGGTCGCAAAGGCGGTAAAGTCGGTGGCAAGCGCCGAATGAAGACCATGACAGCCGAACAGCGGGCGAAGATTGCCAAGAAAGCCGCTCAGGCGAGATGGGGGACACGCCGTAAACCGCGTTAACTCCGTCACTGTTAATCAACAGGTTTCCCATCTTTCCCTCTTCCCTAACTCTGACTCGATCTGGTAATCTGGAAACACCTTAACCCGAAAGGTGGGTGATTACCATCGCAGTTACTGACTTTAAGGCGGAATTGGATGCACAGATTCGCCGGTTGCAAGTATTGCGCCAGCTCACGGATGTCCCGCAGGCGTTTTCGTTGCTGAAAGAGTTGGCGAATGACCCTGATTCCATGTTGCCGCTGATCAAGGAGTTTGTTGCTAAGACCACCAGCAACGGCAACGGCAACGGCATCCACGTGCACATTCAACCGACATTGTCGACCGCACCGGCTTGGCCGCCTGCTAAGCGCAGTCGGGGTGACCAACAGCGCCTCGTTGAGGAAACCCTGGCTTCGGCAACGGCTCCCGTAACGACTGACTGGATCGTCGCAAAGATGCGTGAGGCGGGATACCAGTTTAGCGCGGCTCGACCTAACGTCGCCGTCAACGAATGTCTGAAATGGGCGCTCGAGCATGGGCGTGCCCGTATTAATCAGACTTCCGGTCGGCAGAACTATTGGGAGGCAATTAGGGAGCAGTAAAGACGGGCTACCGAAGTAGCCCGTCTCAGTCCGAGACAAATCGAGTTTGCGGTGACTGCGCAGTGATGGCTGCACCGCAGAAAGGGGACGCATGACTCCAATCATGCGCACCTACTGGGTTGCCAACGGAGCATCGTTGGCTGCCCACGCCGTAACGGCTCTTCCCGCTTTTCTGCGGGGGGAGCCGTTATAGGCACCCTATTCGTCTCTTGCACACCGATTATACGGTGAGGTGTGCCTGCTTGGGAAGTGCCTCTCTGGGTAACGCCGGTAATCTGCTCATTTTCTGCTTGACATGCTAAAGCCGCTTTAGCATAATAGACATCGTTATGAATCGACTTGATTCCACAACACGAGCGCAGGTTATCAACTGCTTGATCGAAGGATGCTCCATTCGCGCTACTGTGCGCATGACGGGCGTTGCGAAGAAGACTGTCCTTCGCATCTTGGTTGAGGTGGGCGAAGTCTGCGCCGATTACCAAGACCGCACATTTCGCAAGTTGCGCTGCAAGCGGCTGCAACTCGATGAGATGTGGAGTTGGATTTATTGCAAGGAAAAGAATCGCACTGAGACGATTGCGCGTAAGAATCCCGATGCTGGCGACGTGTGGCTTTGGGTGTGCGTTGATGCCGATAGCAAGCTCGTTCCAACGTGGCGGCTTGGCCAGCGCGATTTGGCGACGGCGAAGGATTTCGTAAGCGACATCGCTGGCCGGCTCGCGCATCGCGTTCAGATAACCACTGATGCCCACCGTCCTTATTTGCAGGCCATCGAAAACGAATTTGGCGGGGATGTGGATTTCGCCCAGCTTCAGAAAATTTACGGCAGTCCGACTGAAGAAGAGGCGCGGAAATATTCGCCTGCTCGTTGTATCGGGTGTGAGATGAAAACAGTGGTTGGAAACCCTGACCCGAAGCATGTTTCCACGTCTTTCGTTGAAAGGCAGAATTGGACGGTACGCACCACGCTGCGCAGATATACGCGCTTGAGCAACGGGTTTTCGCGCAAGTTGGAAAATCATGCCGCCGCTGTTGCCCTTAATTACTTCGCCTACAATTTCATTAAGATTCATCGGACGCTGCGCGTCAG
>JAJPJZ010000158.1 GCA_021323935.1 Terriglobia bacterium
GCCTTCGGCGCATTCTTCGACTCCGTCATCGATCGTTACAGCGATGTGGCGCTGTTCTTTGGATTGCTGGTCTACTACGCGCGTGCAAACCATTTCTTCTACTTAGTTATGGTTGCGTTCGTCATGACGACATCAGTCATGGTGAGCTACACCCGGGCGCGTGCGGAGTCGCTCATCGGCTCCTGCAAGGTAGGTTTCATGGAGCGCCCTGAGCGGATCGTGCTGGTCATCTTGGGCGCACTCTTCAACCGCATGGCGCCGGTGCTCTGGGTCATCGCTGTGCTTTCTGACGTCACGGTTGTGCACCGCATCCTCTACACTTACCAGCAGACCAAGGAACGCGACCTGGAAACGCTGCGGCGCGAGGCGCACACGCCGGTGTTTTCGTCGCACGCCTAAGCAATGCAAACCAACATCACCGCGAGCGGCCGAATTCGAACCCACATTCTTGCCCGCCGCCCATTTCGCGTGATGCCCAGCCTCAGCGCCGAGCCAATCTTCTGCCAATGAACGAGCCAATTCTCCTGGTCCACGGCGGCGCCTGGTCAATGCCTGATGAGCTGGTGGCGGCTCACGAGCGCGGCATCCGCAACGCGCTGCGCGCCGGATGGGCCGTGCTGGAGCGCAAAGCATCGTCGCTCGACGCCGTGGAAGCCGCAGTGCGCGTCATGGAAGACGACGACACCTTCGATGCCGGCCGCGGCAGCTTCCTGACCACCGACGGCCGCGTGCAATGCGACGCCCTCATGATGGATGGTGCCACGCTTCGCGCCGGCGGCGTGGGCTGCGTGGAGCGCATTCGCAATCCCATATCAGCCGCGCGCAAGGTGCTGGAAGAGAGTGCCCACGTCTATTTCGTCGGCGAAGGCGCTGAGCGCTTTGCCGCCGCCCACGGCATCGAGCTCATCGCCAACGAAGAGCTGGTGATTGACCGCGAACGCGAGCACCTGCGCAGGTGCAAGGAAAAAGCCGCCCAGGGCATGGAATTCGAAATCTTCGCCCACTCGCATGACACGGTGGGCGCGGTCGCGCTCGATGCCGCCGGAAATCTCGCCGCCGCCACTTCAACCGGCGGCACCCTCAACAAGACGCCCGGCCGCGTCGGCGATGCCTCGCTCATCGGCTGCGGCACCTACGCCGATAATCAAAGCGCAGCAGTATCCACCACCGGCTGGGGCGAGCCTTTCATGAAGCTGGTGCTCGGCAAGTGGGCGGTCGATCAAATTGCCGCCGGCGCTACGCCGGAAGCGGCGGCCTGGGCTGCAATGGACTACGTGAAGTCGCGGCTCAACGGCCACGGCGGCATCATCCTTCTCGACCGCAACGGCCGCATGGGCATGGCCCACAACACCTCGCGCATGGCTGTGGGATATCGCAGGCAAAGCGGCGAGTGGTGCGCCGTAAAGCTCAGTCGCCCCTGATTCAGCCCGCGAATAGCCCGCCTGCCACGCCCAACCTTTCTGCTATATTGATCGGCGCGCGAAGGGCGCATCCGGTCCGCGGAAAGGACAGAAGTCCACCTGGTCAGCAACCTGCGATTCACGAACTAACTTTCTGCCCGTAATCAATGCGGACTCCCGGGCGCACGAAAGGGAGTTCGTATGCCTGTAAAAAGCCTTCCGCCCACCCCTGACCTCGGCCACCTCAAGCACCAGGCCCGCGATCTGCTCAACGCGCACCGCGCCCGCGATGCTGAGGCGGCACAGCGGCTCAGGGAATTCCATCCGCGCCTTACCGGCGCAAGTGACCACGCAATCTTCGCCGCCACGCTCCGCCTGAGCGATGCGCAACTGGCGCTCGCGCGCGAGTACGGCTTTGCAAGCTGGGCCCGCCTGAAGCGCCACGTCGAGCAACCCGCGCCGCCCGCAAACCTGCTGCTGCCGCACCATGAGCGCATCCAGGACCAAACCTTCCGCCGCGCCGTCGATCTGCTCGATGCCGGCGAGGTCGCTGCGCTGCGCCGCCACCTCGCGCAGCACCCCGGGCTGGTGCATCAGCACGTCAGCTTCGAAGGCGGCAACTACTTTCGCAATCCCACTCTGCTCGAGTTCATTGCTGAAAATCCCATCCGCCGCGGCCGCCTGCCTGCCAATATCGTTGACGTCGCCCGCGCGATCCTCGAATTCGGCCCTGACGAGGCCGCGCGAAACGAGGCTCTGGGCCTGGTCGTCACCGGCAGAGTGCCGCGCCAGTGCGGCGTTCAGCTCGCGCTCATCGACCTGCTGTGCCGGAACGGAGCCGATGCCGGCATGGCCATCCGCGGCGCTGCGCTGCATCATGAGTTTGCCGCCGTCAACCACTTGCTGGCCTGCGGCGCTCCACTTGATTTGCCCATTGCGGCTGCTCTCGGCCGCGTTGCCGACGCCCGGCGCCTGCTGCCCGAGTCCACTGCGCACGAGCGCCACCTCGCGCTCGGCATGGCTGCCGATTCAGGCCATACTGAAATCGTCCGCCTGCTGCTCGATTCAGGCGAAGACCCTGACCGCTACAATCCCGTCGGCGGTCACGCCCATGCCACGCCGCTCCACCAGGCTGCATTCTCAGGGCACGAAGATGTCGTTCGGCTGCTGGTCGAGCGCGGCGCGCGCCTCGATATCAAGGACATCCTGTGGCACGGCACGCCTGCCGGGTGGGCCCGCCATGCCGGCAATACCGCAATCGAGCAATATTTGCGCGAGCGTGCCGCCGCGACTCACCCCGCCGCCAACGACCAATGATCGCGCGCGCCGAGGCAGCCGCTGCCGCTATCGCGCCAGCCCGGCGCGCTTGGCGTGGCTTGCAATCTGGTTCAGGATTTCAAGCGCCAGCGCCAGCGCAGCCCGGCCGTCACGCAGCGTGATCGGCGGAGCCGTGCGATTCCTCACCGCGCCCAGGAAGGCGCGCAACTCCGCCCGCAGCGGCTCTTCGTCTTCAATCTTGGGACGCGAAGGAACCAGCGCCATGCCGCTCGGCAATGCGATATCGAAGCCCGCCACCGGCGGCGCCACCTCGTTGGCCTTGGGATCGGCCGGCTGCACTGAAAGCGCAAACACGTCGCGCCGCCCGTAATCAATCGAGATATACTGCCGCGTCTCCGCCCCCGCTATTCCATAGCCCGGCTTGCCCGGGGTTCCGCGCTGAAAAAATCGCAGCTTGCGCACGCGCTCCGTCGAAACCCGGCTGGCAGTGAAGTTTGCCACGCACCCTGAGCTGAACTCTACCCGCACATTCGCAATATCAACCTTCGGCGACAGGATCGGGATGCCCACTGCCTGAATGTCGCGAATCAGCGGCTTGCCGTTGCGGTACGCGGTCGTCACGCCTGTCCCGATCGGGGCTTTGGGGCGCGGCTGCGAGTGCATGAACCACAGCACGATGTCGAGGTCGTGGATCATCAGGTCCAGCACCACGTCAACATCAAGCGCGCGCGGCGTGAACACGCTGAGCCGATGCACCTCAAAAAACATGGGCTGCGCCAGCAGCGGCAATGTGGCCCGCACGGCCGGGTTAAAGCGCTCCAGGTGGCCGGCCATCGCGATCCGCCCGGTACGCTCCGCGGTCGCGATCAGCTCGTCGGCTTCCTCGAGCGAGGGCGCAATCGGCTTTTCAATCAGCACGTCGAGCCCGCCCTGCATCAGCATGTGAGCTGTCTTCAGGTGCGCATGCGTCGGCACGGCCACCGATGCCGCCGAAACGTGCAGGTTGGCGGGGTCGGCCAGCAGGTCGTCAACCGTGCTGTAGGCCGGCACGTTGACCTTCAGCTCAGCCGTTACGGCTTGCGCCTGGGCAAGGTTCTCGTCCACCACTGCGGCCAGCTCCACCGGCTCGCCTGATTTCTGCAGTTCGGCATAGACGCGCGCGTGGTTGCGCCCAAAGGCGCCTGCCCCAACCACCGCGACGCGAATTGGCTTATTTTCTTTTTTCATCGCTGTGCGCCGCGAACACAGTGCTGCTTCGCGGAATTCAATCATAAGAGAGGACAGCGGCTGCGCCGGCGCAACATTCGCACTTGGCTAATCGGCGGTAACGGCGATGGCAAACCGGTTGGCAGCTTCTATCACCGCGTCGCCATCGAGCAACAGGCACTTGCCGGCATCCACTCCCAGGCAACGCGCGCCGGCCGCGCGCATCGCTTCAATCGTCGCAACTCCCACGACCGGGACATCAAAGCGCATGTCCTGGTTGGGCTTGGCAATCTTCACCACCGTCAGCGAAGCACTCAGCAGACCTTCGCTGCCGTTCCCGCCGCGGTTGCTCTCCGCGTCGTGCTGACGTTCGGCTGCGCGTTCATCGCCGGCTTCATGCGTGCGCAAGGAATTCACACCGGCAGAACCCATAATGTCTCCCGCGCGCCGGATGCACGCATCCGTGCCTTCCATGGCTTCCACCGCCACGCACGCGCGCTCTGCCACCACCACCGTCTGGCCAATATCGAATTGCGCCAGGTGGCGCGCCACCGCGCGGCCATACTCCAGGTTGGCGCGCTCCTGCTCGCCGGGCGCGCGCCGCGTCAGCACGCCGGGCTTGGCCAGCAGCGGTTCCAGCAGTTCGGTGGAGTTGCGCAGCGTGATGCCTTCATCGGCCAGCACCTTGGCCACCGCGCCGATCAGTGCGTCGGTGTTGCGGGTCCGCAGGTTCAGCACCAGCTTGGCCAGCCGCCAATCAGGCCTGATGCTGCTGAAGATCTGCTTGTGCTTCACCTGGCCCGCCATGATGGCTTCGGTCACGCCTTCGCGCTTGAACGTCTCGATGAGTTTTGACAGTTCGCCGAGCGATAGCCAGTGCACGGTGGCATCGGTTTTTCGCGCAAGCTGCTCGATTTCAGGAAACGTTTCTTCCTTGATTGCAGCGACCACCACCCCATACCCGCGCGCGCGTGCAGCCTCAAGCACCAGGAAAGGGAAGCGGCCATTGCCGGCGATCAAACCGAGTTTGGGCGGCATTCGCGTCAGTTTAGCAGGGGAAAAGATTCGGGCAGGGAAGCCGGGCGCTACTTGATCACGCCTCGCTCTGAGGATTCGATGAACCGCACCAGCAGCATGACGTCATCACCCAAATCGCCTTCGCCGCGCAATTTATCGAGCGCCTGCGCCGTGTTCAGCTTCGACGAAAGCAGCACGCGGTAGGCATGGTGAATCTGGCCGATGCGCTCCGGCGAGAAGCCGCGACGCTCCAGTCCAACCTTGTTCATGCCGTACGTTTTGTTGTTGCGGGCCGCGCTCACCAGCGCAAATGGCAGCACGTCCTGCGTAATCGTCGTCCCGCCGCCGATATAAGCATGCGCACCGATGCGCACAAACTGATGCACCGGGCAAAGCGCGCCCACCACCGCCCAATCCTCAACCGTTACGTGCCCGGCAAGCGTCGCGCCGTTGACCAGCATCACGTGGTCGCCAATCACGCTGTCATGGCCCACGTGCGCATACGCCATGATCAGCGTGTGGCTGCCGATGCGGGTTGTGCCTCCGCCTTTCACCGTGCCCCGCGAAAGCGTGACGCACTCGCGGATTACATTGTCTGGGCCGATGACGATCGCGGTGTTTTCCCCGCGAAAGGTCGTGTCCTGCGGTTCGGCGCCGATGGCGCAAAAGGGGAAGAAGCGATTGTTGGCGCCGATTGTGGCCTTGCCGTCAATGCGGACGTGCGAAACCAGCTCGCAGTTCTCGCCCAGCTCCACCTGGCCGCCGATGACGCAATGCGGCCCCACGCGGCACGAGCCCGGCACCCGCGCTGACGAATCGATGATGGCTGTGGGATGAATCAAGACGCAATGCGGAACTCAAAACCAAAACTCATGCAGCATTTCACAAAGCATTGAAGCAAACGCGACCGCGACGGCGCACTTTTGCAAAGCGTTTATGGCGCCGGCTCACTCTGAGCGTCTGCTTTGGCCGGGCGCTCGCGCGGCACCACCTGGCAACTGATGATGGCTTCCGCGCACAGCCTGTCGCCGACGTAAGCCTTGCCTTCCATGCGGCCGACAATTCTTTTCCACACCAGCACGTCAACCTCAAGCCGCAACTGGTCGCCGGGAAATACCGGCTTGCGAAAGCGGGCTTTCTCAATGCCGGTAAAAAACACCAGCTTGCCTTGCGGGCCCACTTCGTCAAGCAGCAGCACCGCGCCCGCCTGCGCCATGGCTTCAACAATCAGCACGCCCGGCATGATCGGATAACCGGGAAAATGGCCCTGGAAATACGGTTCGTTGGCGCTCACGCTTTTCAGCGCCACAATGCGCTTCATCCGCACCAGTTCCGTCACCCGGTCGATCAGCAGGAACGGGTACCGATGCGGAATGATGCGCTCGATCTCCGCGGTTTCGAGCGGCTTTGAAAGCTTATTGCTGGTTTCAGTGTCGGGCATGAAGGCAGGCAATTATAGCCGGTGGCCGGCGTGAGTTCGGGCGATTGGCTTGTCGTCACGTCCCTTCCGCATTACACCCTCAACTCCACCACCGTCGCGCCCGCGCCGCCTTCCTGCTGTGGCGGCTCCATCACGTTCTGCACGTGCGGATGTTTGCGCAGGAAGTCGCGGATCGATTTGCGCAGCACGCCCATGCCGCTGCCGTGTACCACGCGCACTCGCGGCAGCCCGGCCAGGAACGCGCGGTCCACGTACTTTTCCACCGCGCTGATCGCTTCATCAGAAGTGTGCCCGATTACGTTGATCTCGGCCGGAACGCAGGCATCATCCGCCACTGAAATCGAGACGCCGCTGCGCTTGCGCGCCGCGGCCAGCGGGCTCTCGCCCGGCCGTTCCGCCTGCGTCTCGCCCTTGGTCAGCACCTCGGCGATGTCGCTGCGCTTGATCCGCATCTTCAAGTTGCCCACTTCCGCTTCAAAGCTGTCCTCATCCACCTGGCGCACGATCCGCGCGCTGCGGCTCAACCCGCGCACTCGCACGCTGTCACCCTGGTGAACGTGGCGCACCAGGTTAGGGCGCGCATTGGGATCGCCGATGTCGGCCCCGGTCGTAGCTGCCACCACCGATTGGTTGAACTGCTCGCGAAAATCCCGGCGCAGCTTGGCCATGCGGCGCTCCGCATCCTTCGAAAGCTTCAACGACTGCGCCCGGTCCTCCAGCGCGCTGATCGTGTCGCGCGCATGGTGTTCGAACGCCGCCAGCAGGTCTTCCAGCTTCTTTTCGAGCTGCCTGACTTTTTGCCGCTGCTCCTGCTTGCCTTCCGCCGCCAGCCGGTTCTGCTCGCGCGCCAGCTCCTGTTCGCGCTGGCGAATGTGCCCCCGCTCCGCCTCAATCTGCCGCAGTTCCTCGTGCAGCCGGTCCAGGAAACGCGCCACGTCCTGCGTTTGCGAACCCAGCCGCTGCCGCGCCGCGCTGATGATCTCGCCATTCAGCCCGAGCCGCTGCGCAATGTTGATCCCCGCCGAAGCCCCCGGAACTCCGACGTGCAGCTCGTACGTCGGCTGCAGGGTGGCTTCGTCAAAACCCACCGCCGCATTCAGCACCCCCGCAGCGTTCGCGCCATAAACTTTCAGCGATGTGTGATGGGTTGAAATTGCGCTGATGCATCCAAGTTCGCGGAAGTATTCGGCAATCGCAACCGCCAGCGCCGCGCCCTCTTCCGGATCGGTCGCCGACCCCAGCTCATCCAGCAGCACCAGCGAGTGCGGCGTCGCCGTCCGTGAAATCAAATCAATGTTGGTCACGTGCGCCGAAAATGTCGAAAGGTTCTGCTCAATTGATTGGTAATCGCCAATATCGGCCAGCACCGCGTCAAACAGCGGCAGCTCCGCCTCCTCCGCCGGCACGGGAATGCCGGCCTGCGCCATCAGCACCAGCAGCCCAATCGTCTTCAGCGCAACTGTCTTGCCGCCCGTATTCGGCCCGGTGATGACGAGCTGATGCGCCGCCGCTTCATTACTTTCGCCACCGCTATCGGCGGCCGGTCGCGACCCTGCTTCTGACTTTTCAGTGGCGAGCTGCCCGCCATCGCCGCGCGCCAGCTCCACCGAAAGCGGCACCACGTTCCCGAGCTTCGCCCGCAGGTTGCGCTCCAGCAGCGGATGTCGCGCGCGCTTCAGCCGCAACCTCCCCGCGCTGATTTGCGGCCGCACGCAGCAGTACTCCTGCGCGAACCGCGCCTTGGCAAACTGCAACTCGAATTCGGCCATCGCCTCCGCCGCCGTGATGATCGCATCGCCCACTTCGGCAATGCGTCCCGTCATCTCCAGCAGGATGCGATGCACCTCCGCCTGTTCCTGCTCCAGCAGCCGCACCAGCTCGTTGTTCTGCTCAATCGTTTCCAGCGGCTCCACGAACGCCGTTTGCCCGCTCGCGCTCACGCCATGCACCACGCCGTTCACCCGCCGCTTCTGCTCCATCTTCACCGGAATAACAAAGCGTTCCCCGCGGATCGTGATGAACTCTTCTTGTGCCGCTCCTTCGCCCGTCAGCCGCCGCAAATACCCGCGCAGCGACTCCTGGATGGCCCGCTTCTGCTTCTCGATTTCCCGCCGAATGCTCCCCAGCTCTGCCGACGCCCGGTCATCGAGCGTCCCGTCCGGCATGATCTTGCGCCTGAAAAAGCGCAAGAAATCCGTAAAGTCAGCGATCGTCCGCGCCAGCAATTCCACCGCCGGCCACGGCGTCGCCGCCCTCCCGCCGCTCGCCCCCTTGCCAGGTTCCGCACTCTGACGGTCAATTCCTTCGCCGTCCTCACGCTGATCCGCCGCTCGCGCCACGAACACCGGCGGATGAAGCGCAATCTCCCGCCATTCCGCGGCGCGGTCCACCGCCGCCACCAGGTCGCGGATCTCCAGCACTTCGAGCGTCGCTCCTTCAATCCCCGCTTTGTGGACCAGCGCCGTCAGGTCCACCAGCCCTGCAAATTCAAACCGACCTCCGCCGCGCCAGTACCGCCCGATCTCCTCCGTAAGCTGCTGCTGCCGCGCAATCCATTCCCCATCGCTCCTCGGCGCAAGCTCCGTCACGCGCAGCTTTCCCGGCGCCGAGCTGGCATAGCCCGCCAGCAGCTCCAGCACCGAGCCGAATTCAAGCAGCCGCGCGCTGCTGTGGATGAGTTCGCCCACAGCTCAATCGTAATACGCCCGGCCCGCCGCCACTCAGCGAAAGCCGCAGCATTTGGCCCCGCATTCGGTCTAAAATCACAGCCATGGCCTTTCCCGCCACGCGTCTTCGCCGCCTGCGCCAATCCGAGACACTGCGCGCCCTGGTGCGCGAAACCCGCCTCACCCCTGAAAATTTCGTCTATCCAATGTTCGTCTGCCCCGGGGAAGGCGTGCGCAAGGAAATCCGCTCCATGCCCGGCATCTTCAACCTCTCCATCGATCAGGCAGTCGCCGAGGCTCGCGACGCCAGCGCGCTCGGCGTCCCTGCCGTCATCCTGTTCGGCCTGCCTGAATCCAAGGATGAATTCGCCTCCGGCGCATACGCCGACGATGGCATCGTCCAGCGCGCCATGCGCGCCATCAAAGCCGAAGTTCCCAACCTCGTCGTCATCGGCGACGTCTGCCTGTGCGAGTACACTTCGCACGGCCACTGCGGCATCGTTCGCCCCACCATCCCGCCCCAGGCCAGGGCGCTCATGCAGTCGCCCGCCGACACCAGGCGCCGCCTCGTCACCTCGCGCGCCTCCCACTCCGCCGGCGCGCGCTCCATTGAAGCCGTCACCGAGTCCGCCGCTGCCGCCATGGCCCGCTCGCCCGAGCAGCACTTCGAAGTCGCCAACGACGCCACCCTCGAACTGCTCGCCCGCACCGCCGTCTCCCAGGCCCAGGCCGGCGCCGATATCATCGCCCCCAGCGACATGATGGATGGACGCGTCGCCGCCATTCGCGCCGCCCTCGACGCCAGCGGATTCGAGCACACTCCCGTCCTCTCCTACGCCGCCAAGTTCGCCTCCGCCTTCTACGGCCCCTTCCGCGAAGCCGCCGACTCCGC
>JAJPJZ010000104.1 GCA_021323935.1 Terriglobia bacterium
ACGCCCATGCGGGTGACGTCGTGCTGCTTGCCGGCAAAGGCCATGAGAAGGTTCAGGTGCTTGCTTCCGGCGCCGTGCCGTTCGATGACGTTGCGGTTGCCTGCGAGACGCTGCAGGCCGCCGGTTTTGCCGCGCCGGCGCGGAGGAGCACCGCATGAAGCTGCCGCTATGGCGGGTTGCCGAGCTGACCTCCGGCTGCGGGACGTTCAACCGCGATGCCGTTGCCGAAGGTTATTCCATCGATTCGAGGACCCTGACCGCCGGGCAGCTTTTCTTCGCGATTCACGGCGAGCGGCTCGACGGCCACGATTACGTGGAACGCGCATTAGGCGCAGGCGCAATGGCCGCGGTCGTCGACAAGGCGCAGGCGGCCCGCTTCCACGATCACAGCAGGCTCATCCAGGTGGCCGATACGACGGCGGCGCTGCAGGCGCTGGGCGCGGGGGTTCGCCGTTTGTGGGGCAAGCCGCTGATCGCAATTACCGGCTCCGCGGGCAAAACAACCACCAAGGAAGCCACCGCGCACGTGCTCGGCGGGCGCTGGCACGTGCTGAAATCGGAAGGTAACCTGAACAATCATTGGGGCCTGCCGCTGCAGTTGCTGCGGCTTGAGCCGGAGCACGACCTCGCCGTAGTCGAGCTCGGAATGTCGCACGCCGGAGAGATTGCGGCGCTCACTGATCTGGCTCAGCCCAACGTGGGCGCAGTGACCATGGTGGCGCCGGTGCACTTGGAGTTTTTCGATTCCATCGCCGGCATCGCGCGCGCCAAGTATGAGTTGATTGCCGGCCTGCAGCCGGGAAGCACGGCCGTGCTCAACGCTGATGACAGCTACGTGAGCCAGTTCGGCCGCGACTTCCCGGGCAAGGTGCTCACCTTTGGCTTGCGCCGCCCTGCCGACGTTTGCGCGCACAATATTGAGCAGCTCGGAGCGGAAGGCATGCGATTTGTGCTGGTCGCGGGCGAGGAGCGCGCTCAAGCCGCCATCGCGCTGGTGGGCGAGCATAATCTGTATAACGCGCTTGCGGCCGCAGCCGTGGCGCTTGATCGCGGCATGTGCGCGGGTGAAATTGCCGCCGCGCTTGCCACTTTGCGTCCCGCCGACAAACGCGGCGAAGTGATCCAGGTGGCGGGAGCGACGGTGTTGAACGACTGCTACAACTCCAACCCCAAGGCGCTGAACGCCATGGTGGATGCGCTGGCGTCGCTGAAGGCGCGCCGCCGCATTGCCGTCGCTGGCGAAATGCTGGAGCTCGGCCCTGCTGGCGAAGAGTTGCACCGGGCCTGCGGGCGCCACATGGCCGAGCGCAAGATTGATGTCGCCATCGGCGTGCGTGGCCTTGCCGGCGCGCTGGTTGAAGCTGCCTCCGCCGCCGGGGTTTCAGCGCAGTTTGTGGAAACGCCTGAAGAGGCCGGCGAATGGCTGGCGCGTGAAGCCGGGCCGGGGGACGCGGTCCTGCTGAAAGCCTCGCGTGGAGTACGGCTGGAACGCGCGCTGGAGCGGTGGAAGCAGGCGGCACGTTCGTAATGGTGTTCCCTCCGCCATACTTCACAAGTTCGGCGTAAGCAATCACAATTCACGTGAGGCACGCGCCGCTTGCTCTACTGGCTGCTTTATCAACGGCTGTTTCATTCCTTCGCGCCGTTCCGCATTTTTCGTTACCTGACGTTCCGCACCGCCTTTGCCAGCCTGACGGCGCTGTTCATGGCACTGATTGTTGGCCCGGCAGTCATTCGCCACCTGCGCGACTTCCAAATTCAACAGTACATTCGCGACGAAGGCCCGCAAGCGCACAAGAAGAAGGCCGGCACGCCCACCATGGGCGGCGTGCTGATTACCATTGCGGTCGTGGTGCCCACATTCCTGTGGGCCGACCTCACCAATCGCTACGTGTGGATGGCGCTGCTCTCGATGCTGACGTTTGCCAGCATCGGCTTCGCTGACGATTACCTGAAGATTGTGAATCGGCGAAACCTGGGCCTGACGGGGCGCAGCAAGCTTGCCTACCAGATCGCAACCAGCTCTGCCATCGCCATCACGCTGGCGGCGTTGCAGCAGCAGGGCCTCTACAGCACGCGCCTCATGGTGCCGTTCATCAAGCGCATCCGGCCCGACCTGGTGATTAGCAGCCTGCTGCATCATGCCTACATCTGGCCGCTGGCGTTTGTGCCGTTCGTTGCGTTTGTGGCGATCGTGATTGTGGGCTCGAGCAACGCCGTGAACCTTACGGATGGCCTTGACGGCCTCGCCATCGGCTGCACCATCATCGCCGCCAGCGCGCTCACCGTGCTCACGTACGTGAGCGGCCACGCCATTTTCGCCGGCTACCTGGAACTGCAATACCTGCCGCAGGTGGGCGAGCTGACCATTTTTTGCGGCGCGATGGTCGGCTCCAGCATCGGATTCCTGTGGTACAACGCGCATCCGGCGGAAATCTTTATGGGCGACGTAGGCTCGCTGGCGCTCGGCGGCGCAATCGGGACCATTGCCGTCATCATCAAGCAGGAGCTGCTGCTGCCTTTTATCGGCGGCATCTTCGTGATCGAAGCGATCTCCGTGATCCTGCAGGTGGGCTCGTACAAGCTGCGCAAGAAGCGGATCTTCAAGATGGCCCCACTGCATCATCACTTCGAGCTGCTGGGCTGGTCCGAGTCGAAGGTGATTGTGCGCTTCTGGATCCTCTCGCTGATATTTGCGCTTTTTGCGCTTACCACGCTAAAACTTCGTTAGGGCCGTCGCCATGCACCGCTACCTTGCAGCCGTAATCTTGTGCGTCATGGCCGCGCTCGCCTGCGCGGCGCAGCAGGCCGATCCGCCGTTCCATCCGAATCCGCGCCTCTACAATCCATTTGCCGACGCCAAAGCTGAGATCTCGGAAGCAATCAAGCAGGCGCACCAGGACCACAAGCGCATCCTGCTGGTTTTTGGAGGCAACTGGTGCCTCGACTGTCACGTCCTCGACTACCGTTTTCATCAGAACGCCATTCGGCCTCTCGTGGAAGACAACTTCCACGTCGTTCATGTCGATATTGAGCAATACGACAAGAACCTCGACGTGGCAGAGCGCTACGGAACATCGCTGAAGCGCGGCGTGCCCGCGGTGGCCGTTCTCTCAAGCGAGGGCAAGCTGCTTTTTGCGCAAAAGCAGGGCGAATTTGAAAACGCCCGCGACCTTGATCCTGCCGCCATCGTGGCTTTCCTGAACAAATGGAAGCCTCCCGCTCCTGCTTCTGCCTCGCGCTGATCAAAGCTGATTTAGCAATCTGGTTCCTCGCTGGTTTTCGGCCGCAGTTCCGGTCGTTGGCCGCGGCGCCGCGTGTCACAATGGCGCTTGCGGCATGGCAATCGAACTCAACGGCAAACGAGTGCTGGTAGTTGGCCTCGCCAAATCCGGCCTGGCGGCAGCGCTGTTTCTCAAGGAACGCGGCGCCCTTGTCACCGCGAGCGACGCCAAAGCGGAAGCGCAGCTCGGAGCTGCAATCTCAGAATTGAAGGCACGCGGCATCGTGGCTCGAGGCGGCGAGCCGCAGCCCAACATCGAGGGCTTTGATCTCGTCGTAACCAGCCCGGGCGTACCGGCTGATTCACCGGCGTTCGTCCGGGCGAGGGAACGCGGTGTGCCGGTCATCGGCGAAGTTGAACTCGCCGCGCAGTTCCTGAGGGGAAAAATTGTCGCCATCACCGGCTCGAACGGCAAGACCACCACGACCGCACTCACCGGCGACGTGCTGCGCAAAGGCGGCAAGCACGTTGAGGTGGGCGGCAACATCGGCGTGCCGGCCATTTCGCTGGTTGCCGGCAGCACCAGCGAAGGGTTCACGGTGCTTGAAGTCTCCAGCTTCCAGCTTGAAACCATTCGCAGCTTCCGGCCTTTCGTTTCCGTCGTGCTTAACGTCACGCCTGACCATCTGGACCGTCACGGCAGCATGGAAGCTTACGTCGCCGCCAAGGCCCGCATCCTCGAGAACCAGGGCGCCTCTGACTTCGCGGTGTTCAACTTCGATGACGCTGTGTGCCGCAAGCTTGGTGAAAACCTGAGCAGATCAGGGCCGTCGCTGTGCTGGTTCAGCCGCGAGCACGAAGTGGAACGTGGCGCGTCGCTGCGCGAGCGCCAGATTTTCTGGCGCGATGAGCGCGGCGACCAGGCCATCATGAACGTGGGCGAGGTCCCGCTCAAAGGCGCACATAACCTTGAGAATGTGCTGGCCGCAATCTCCTGCGGAGTGCTGAGCGACTGCGCGCCCACTGACATTGCCCGCGCAGTTGCCGAATTCAAAGCCGTGGAGCACCGGCTGGAGCATGTCGCCACCATTCGCGGCGTCGACTACTTCAACGACTCCAAGGCGACCAATGTGGATGCCACCTTGAAGGCGCTGGAATCGTTTCCCGCCAACATCCACCTGATCCTGGGTGGCAAGGACAAAGGCAGCGACTACACCGTTCTGGCGCCGCTGATAGCTGCGCGGGTCAAGCGCGTGTACACCATTGGCGCAGCCGCCGGCAAAATTGAGCTGCAGCTTCGCGGAACCACACCAATCACCAGCGCCGGGACGCTCAGCGAAGCCTTGCGGCAGGCCAGCGCGGCTGCGGTCGCGGGCGATGTTGTTCTGCTTGCCCCGGCCTGCGCCAGCTTTGACCAGTTCGAGAATTACGAACACCGCGGGCGCGTTTTTAAGGACCTGGTGCGCGCGCTCGCGCAGCAGACCTCACCCGGAGACGTGCCCCGAAAAGCGAGTTAGGGAACAACCATGGCCAAGCGAGTCAGCCTCGATAAAGTTCTGTTCTCCGTCACCCTGGTGCTGGTGGTGATTGGGGTGGTGTTCGTTTTCAGCGCGTCGGCCGTGATGGCGAAAGATCGCTATGGCTCGCCGTACACATTCTTCTTTCGCCAGCTTGCCTGGGCTGTCGTCGGCCTGCTGGCGATGGTCGTAATCGCGAAAATCAATTACCGCCACTACCAGCGCCCCAGCGTCGTGTTTACGGCGCTTTCCGTCACCACACTGCTGCTTCTCACCGTCTTTTTCCTTGACCGCTCGCACAATACGCATCGCTGGATCCATGCGGGTCCGTTTTCGCTGCAGCCCTCAGAGCTCGCGAAGCCCGCCATCATCCTGTTCCTGGCGTATTTTCTCGAAAGCCGCACACGCACGCTGAACGACTGGCGCTCAACACTGATCCCCGCGGTGCTTCCACCGCTGCTGCTGGCTGCGCTGATTGTGGGTGAGCCTGACCTCGGCACCGCGCTCGCCTGCCTGGCGATCACAATTTGTGTATTGTTCGCTGCCGGCCTCGACCTGAAATACATCGGCTACGGCTTCGTCGCGCTGCTGCCGGTGCTGTGCTGGCTGGTGTTTCTGGTGCCCTGGCGCGCACGCCGAATGATGGTGTTCTTGCACCCCGGCGACGATGTTCGCGGCGCCGGCTTCCACATCTGGCAGTCGCTGATCGCCGTCGGCACCGGAGGGCTGAGCGGGGTGGGGCTCATGGAAGGCAAACAGAAGCTGTTCTACCTGCCCGAGCCGCACACCGATTTTATTTTCTCCGTCATTGCGGAAGAGATTGGCCTGATCGGCGCCGTGGTCGTGGTTGCGCTCTTTACCGTGTTTATGGTCCGCGGCCTCCGCGCCGCGACGCTCGCGCCTGATAACTTTGCCCGCTTCCTGGCGGTCGGGATCACCGCAATGATCGCGGTGCAGGCATTGTTCAACATCAGCGTTGTTCTTGGGCTGCTGCCCACCAAGGGAATTCCGCTGCCATTTATCAGCTACGGTGGCTCGTCACTGTTTATCATGCTGGCAAGCATGGGCGTGCTTCTGAACATTACACAGCACGTGGAGTGAGATTGCGAGCAATCCTGGCAGGCGGCGGCACCGGCGGCCACGTAATTCCGGCGCTGGCAATCGCGGGTGAGCTGCGCTCGCATCTCGCTGCCGAGGTGATCTTTATTGGCACCGCGCGCGGCATGGAAACGCGCCTGGTGCCGCGCGCCGGCTTCGAGTTGAAGCTGGTCGAAGTCGGCGCCCTGAACCGGGTTTCAGCCGCCACCAAACTCCGCACCCTGCTTGATTTGCCGCGCGCCATCTGGACGGCCGGCCGCTACATCTCCGAATTTCGCGCCGGTGTGGTCATCGGCGTGGGCGGCTACGCTTCAGGACCGGCGATGATTGCCGCCGCAGCGCTCGGCGTGCCCACCGTCGCATTTGAACCCAACGTGGTTCCCGGCTTCGCCAATCGCCGCATGGCGCCCATGCTGGCCGCGGCATGCGTGCAGTTCGAAGAGAGCTGCCGCAACTTCCGCAACTGCTATGTGACCGGCATTCCCGTGCGCCCCGATTTTTTTCGCGTTCCGCCGCGCCCGCCCGCAGGGCCGCCGACGCTGCTGGTCTTTGGGGGAAGCCAGGGCGCGCGCCGCATCAATGAAGTGCTGCTGGAGTCGCTGGAATCGCTCTATCGCGCTATTCCCAACCTGGTCATCATGCACCAGACCGGTGAGCGCGATTATGAGAGCGCGCAGGCGGCCTACTTGCACGTCGGCGTGCGCGCTGAGGTTTCGCCCTTTATCGACAATATGCCGGAGGCGTTCGCCCGCGCCGATCTCCTGCTCTGCCGCTCAGGCGCAAGCACCGCGGCCGAGGTCATGGCGGCCGGCAAGCCCGCAATCTTCGTGCCGTTTCCGCAGGCTGCTGACGACCACCAGATGCGCAACGCCGAAGCCCTGGCGCGCATGAATGCTGCCGTGGTCATTCGGCAGGCGGATCTCGCGCCCGCGACTCTCACGGGTGCGGTTTCGCAATTGCTCGGCGATCCCGCGCGGCTTCGCGCCATGGGCGTGGCCGCCCGCCAGCATGCGCACCCCAACGCCGCGCGCGACATCGCTACCATTGCCGCGCGCGTTTCCCGGTAAACTCAAATCGAATGTTTGCCAAGATTCAGCGCATTCATTTGGTGGGCATCGGCGGCATCGGAATGAGCGGGATTGCCGAAGTCCTGCTGACGCTCGGCTACAAGGTTTCAGGCTCAGACCTGAAGGCCAGCGCCGTCACCGATCGCTTGCGCTCGCTGGCCGCGCTTATCCGCGAAGGGCACGCGGCGAGTAATGTCGCAGGCGCCGAGGTTGTGGTCACCAGTTCAGCCATCGCGCGC
>JAJPJZ010000110.1 GCA_021323935.1 Terriglobia bacterium
ACCACCACCAGGGTTGCGTCGTCCTGGAACTTGCCGCCGCAGTGCTGCGTCACCGCGTCAGTAATCATGGCGTGCAGCGCGGCGGCGCTGAGCTCAGGATGCTCGCGGGCAATCTCGCCCATGCGATCGTCGCCGAAATCTTCTTCCGCCTGGTTGCAGGCTTCGTTCACGCCATCGGTGAACAGCAGCAGCCGGTCGCCGGGCTCAAACATCACCATGTGCTCGCTGTATTGCCAGTTGGGAAAGTGCCCGAGCACGGCGCCGCCGAGGCTCAGCTTTTCAACTGCGCCGCTACGCCGCACCAGCAGCCCCGGGTTGTGGCCGGCGTTGGTGAAGGTGAGGGTGTGCGCATCCGGATCAATGACGGCATAAAACGCCGCGATGAACTTGCCCAGAACGGTGACGTCGCAGATGGCGCTGTTGACGCGCTCGCAGGTGCGCCCCGGCGCGGCCGCTTCCCGCATCAGCGGCTTGATGGTGCCTTGCAGGTTGGCCATCAGCAGCGCTGCCGGCAAACCTTTGCCGGCCACGTCGGCAATGGCGACGGCCAGCTTGTTGCCGCATTTTTCCAGGTGAAAAAAGTCGCCGCCAACGTCGCGAAAGGCGCGCGTTCCGGCGGCAATCTCGACGCCCTCAACCTGCGGCATCTCGCGCGGAAACAGGTGCTGGTGCAGCTCTTTGAGCTCGCCGATCTGCTCGTCTTCAAGCGCGTGCTGCCGCCGCTCGGCGTTATTTTTTTGCCGCCGCTCGATCTGGCGCTGCAGGGTATGCAGCACCTGCTGGTTGTCCCACGGCTTCTGGATGAAGTCGCTGGCGCCGCGCCGCATGGCCTCGATGGCCAGGTCCATGCTGCCCCACGCGGTCATGACCACGAGCGGCAAATTTTCATCGAGGGCCTGGATCCGGGAGAGTAGCTCCAGGCCCTCGCGGCCTGACGTTGTGTCCAGGGTGTAATTCAGGTCGAGAAGCACAACGTCAAAATCGCTTGACTCGATGGCACTCAGCAGGCCGGCGGGAGTCGATACCAGTTCCGTGCGATAGCCCTCCGTCTTGAGCAGCATGCGCAGGGCTTCGAGGACGGTGTGCTGATCGTCGGCAATCAACACGTTGGGCATCGTAATCTCCGTGGCGTTGCTGGTGGCCAAAATTAACCAACTTCCGCAGTCTCGGTCTCTTCAACGACGCGGCCGTCAAACAGGTGAATGGCGCGGTCGGCGTGGCGAGCGAAGCGAGGATCGTGAGTGACCATGCAGATGGTGGCGCCTTCGCGGTGCAGCTCGCGGAGCAGCTCCATCACGGCCTCGGCGTTGCGCGAATCGAGGTTGCCGGTCGGCTCATCCGCCAGCAGGATGGACGGGCTGCCGCCGAGGGCGCGGGCCACGGCCACGCGCTGCTGCTGGCCGCCGGAAAGCTGTGAAGGATAGTGCTTGACGCGATGGGTCATGCCGACGCGCTCGAGCGACTGCATGACGCGCTGCTTGCGCTCCGACGAGCTCATGCCGCGGTAAGTGAGCGGCAGCTCAACGTTCTCGTAAACCGTGAGGTCGCCGATCAGGTTGAAGCTCTGGAAGATGAAGCCGATTTCGCGGTTGCGGATGGTGGCGCGCTGGCTTACGTCGAGCGAGGCAACGGGCTCGCCTTTCAGGTAGTATTCGCCGCTGGTGGGCGAATCGAGCAGGCCGATGATGGCCAGCAGCGTCGATTTGCCCGAGCCGGAGGGGCCGGCGATGGCGACATACTCGCCCCGCTGGATATCCATTTGAACGCCGGACAGCGCGTGGGTTTCGACTTCATCAGTTTCGAAAACCTTGGCGATGTTTTCCATCCGGATGAGGGTGTTGTCGTTGGTGGCCATGTTTTTTCTCTCCCTAAATCAACGTCAGGATGCGTCTTTCCAGTTCTTTGTTACGGCGGCGCGGTCTGCCAGGTTCCCTGTTTCCACAATTGCTGAAACAGAAAATTCGAACCCGGGGGATTTTCAGGTTGCGAGCCTTGCCTCCAGTTTGATCGCCTCTGTTTCGTCAAAACTCGGAGCGCATGGCCCGCAACGTTTTGGCCAGGCCTGCACCGTCAGTTTCCGCTTCGCCGGGTGCTGCCTTTTCGCGTTGGGAGCGCGCTTCCGTGCGCTCCCTTCGCCGTGGCCCGTTGCTTAGACGTACCGGTTCAAAAGACGTTTCGTTTCGGTTCGCTTATGCTGCAGTTTTACTGCGAGCGAACCACCCACTGCCTTAGCGATCTAACTTGATGCGATCGTACTGGTCGTAACGGGACATATCGGAAAGAATGACGGTATCGCCTTCTTTCAAACCGCTCAAAATTTCAGCCGAATTTACCGACAGGCTTCCGAGCTTCACCTGCACGCGGGTTGCGCCCTTGCCGTCAGGATCGATCTTGAACATTCCGACGGTCGAATTCTCCTGGCCAAATGCCGGGCGGCCTACATAAAGAACATCATTTAGGCGCTGCAGCGTGATGGTGCCATCGACGCTGAGATCGGGCACGGCGCCTGAGGGCAGCGCGCCTTCGAGCGTGACATCAACCGTACGGGTGCCGTTGATGACCGACGGATCGATGCGCGAAACTTTGCCGGCAATGATGCCGTTGTGGGTATCGACTTCGGCAGCCTGGCCGATCTGGACGTCTTTCGCCTGGGTTTCAGGAACCTTGATTTGCGCCTTGAGGCGAGCAGGATTGGCGACCTTGGCCACCGTGGTGCCGGCCGGGACGCTCTGGCCTTCCTGCAGGAGCTGATCGCCGATCTGCATTTCCTGCAGCACGCCGTCAGTGCCGGCCTTGATCTTCATGGCTTCAATCTGCGTGTGCTTCAACTGGGCGAGCTCGCGGGCCTGGTCGATGAGCGACTGCTGGGCGGCAAGCTGCGCCAGGCGCACCTGGATGGCATTGTCGTAACGCTGCTTTTCGATTTCAGCCTGGCCTTTGAGCTGTGCAGCATTGGTGGCGGAATCGTGCTCGGTTTGCGCCGAGATGGTGCCGAGGCGCAGCAGGTCTTTGTTGATGCGCTCCTGCTCAGCCGCCGATTCAGCATCGCGCTCAGCCTTGGCCCACACCGCTTTCTGGTTGAGCACGTCAGAGGTGAGCGAAACTTCCAGTTTCTTGTAATCGCTCTCGGCAGCCTTCAGCTTCAGGTCAGCGTCCATGGCTTCCTGCGTGAGCTGCGGGTTCGAGAGCGTGAGCAGGACGGTATCGGCCTTGACCTTGGTTCCGGGGTGGACCAGGATTTTCTCCACGCGGCCTTCGTTCAGGGCCGGAATCCAGCGAATTTCTTCAGGAACCAGGGTGCCGAGGCCGCGCACCTGGCGAAGCATGGGCCCGCGCTTCACCGTATCGGGCCAGAGCGTGCCCATTTCAACGCCCGGGGCCGCGGGCTTGAGGCGCGAGAGGCCGAGCGTAACGCCGGCGATGGCGATGACGCCCAGAACGCCATACACAATGCGCTTGCGCTTGCGCTTGGCGGCTACTTCTTTTCCACGTTGGATATCCATAATTTCAATTGTACAAATGGCACGGCGTGGGCCATCAGGCAGATGGGCCTAAATTATTGAAAAGGCGCAGCAAATCGCCTTAAGTTGGGCATCTGTAGGCGATTTTCCGTTCGGAAGTGAAAACCGGTGTTCGGAATCGGACGGGAGGGGAAAAACGGCGGAGGAAAAAACTCCCTAACCAATATCTGGCTGCGGCATTGAGACTTTCTACCTGATCCTGACCGCGTGGCTGACGGCGCGGCGCCCGGATGGGGCGACGAGCCGGCTGGACTGGGCGTTGCTGCTGGTTCCGCTGGTGCTCGGCTCGCTGGCATGGAGTAACGGTTAATCGGGTGCGCTCAGGCAGGTTCCTGACAATCAGACCTTTAGAGCGTGGCTTTGCCGGAAGACATCGCGTGCACCTCGGGGCTGCGCGGAAGTCACGATGCCCGCGCGGATCGAGCCGCGAACCTTCGCGGGCGCGATCCCTATAATTGGGCGATGGCAACGTTCCCGCCAGTTGAAGAGCAACTTGAATACATCGGGAA